>NZ_JBQWIE010000066.1:0-6982 GCF_056745525.1 Parasediminibacterium sp. HNIBRBA5674
GAATATTAAAAAGACAAGGTAGTAAGATACAAATTAAGCACCTAGCTGAAATACTAAATGCGTAATCCAATTTATAGGCGGAGTTAAAAAGCGAGTGCACGTTTTACTCCTCCAATATGCCAGTTGTATATAAATGTATTCAAGAACTGCAAAACTGTTAGTCTGGTAATCTTCGTTAACACTCTAGACTTATAACCAGTAAAGGATTTGGCATAATTACGTTGCATCATAAACTTGTCACACAACTGAGAGAAAGCGGTCTCAATTCTCTTTCTTACTTTGTTAAAAATCCACATTGTGGACTCTTTTCTTTTGATTGTACTACGTATTAAGCAGTTACCGTTTTCGTTTGTTTCATCACCAATAATATCTTTTATCACCTCGAGTATTTTGATGAAGTTTGTGCGTATGTTGTGCATATTGTTTTAGAAAGTTTCGTCACTAACTATGACAACTGAACGACATCTTTTGTCCCTCAAATTTTAATAAATTAAGCGGCCAACGGGTAACTCTAATTTGTAGTAATATTGGTTTCAAAAAAACTATTTTCCATATTACCGTTTAAACTTTTTTACAAACTTTTTTTCCTAATTATCAACTAGTTATATCTTTTTTTATTTTTACCATGACAGTTCAGGACGGACAATAATATGCCATTATTTAAGTTTACACTACGATAATTGAAAACGTTTGCATTACACTAAATAGTCCGTATGATTCTAACGATATTTAAACTCTTGATACTCCTCTTGTTCCTAATAGTCTTTAACGAAAGGTTGCGTTGTTGTGTAAATTTACGAACCGCCTCTCACACATCATTCTAAAGAAAATCTCTAAAGCAAAAGCTGTATGAAACGATTGAATTCACAACCCTTATTTGTAAAACAAGCGGTACTACTAATGTTAGTCGTGCTAGTTTTTTGCGGGTTAAAACTTTCTGCCCAAACATTGGTGCAGGTAAAAGGTAAGGTTACTGTAGAGGGCAATGCCTCAGAAACATTAACCAGTGTTACTATTAAAATTAAAGGTGCAACTGGTGGAACTACAACTGGTGTAGATGGTACCTATTCACTTAGGGTAACAAAAGGTGTAACCCTCGTATTTAGTTATGTAGGGTATATTACCAAAGAAGTTAAAGTAGGCGATAACCCTAATATTAATGTGGCTCTAAAATCGGAAGCCTCTACTTTGGGCGAAGTAGTAGTAGTGGGTGCTTACAATTCTTCTAGTACTAAATTAACTAAAACAGGCTCTGCTACAACCATTTCAAGCGGCGAGTTTGCTAAAACTACAGTCAGTGATGTAGGTCAAATTTTACAAGGTCGTGTAGCTGGTGTAAATGTTGTATCTACCTCTGGCGAGCCTGGTGCTGATATTATTGTAACCATCCGTGGTAACAGCTCTATTAACGGCTCTAATCAACCTCTATATGTAATAGATGGCTTTCCAGTACCACCAACAACGGACGCTCCAAGTGTAAACACTGACGGTAGTGGTAATGCTAATGGTTTATTTGGCTTAAATCCTAATGACATAGAAACAATTACCGTGCTCAAAGATGGTGATGCAACGGCTATTTATGGTTCTAGGGCTGCAAATGGTGTTGTTTTAATTACTACCAAAAAAGGTAAAGCAGGCGAATCAACGATTGAATTTACTAGTAAAAGCACTGTGGGTATCATTTCAAGCCCTTATCAAATGATGAATTCGCAAGAGTACGTAGCTACAAAAAATGAACAAAGTGTGCGTAATAATTTACCTGTTACTTTTGATGTAGAAGCTTATGCCAATAAACCAACTACCAATTGGTTAAAAGAATTAACAAGAAATAGCCTTAGGCAAGAAACAAGTTTAAGCTTTAGAGGTGGTGTAGGTGCTACTAATTATTTTATTAGTGCCTCTTATTTAAAAGAAACGGGTGTTGTAATTAATTCGGGTAATGATAGAGCCAATGTGCGATTTAACGTAAATACCGATATTAAGAAATGGTACACAATACGTGCGCAATTTGCCATTACCAGGCAAAATCAATTGGTTGGTGTTACTGCTGCGAGGGGCTGGCCTCAACGTGGAGGACCAATTTTGAATGCATTAAGAGCTGCACCATTCTTTATAAATGACCCTGACCAACTTACCTTAGACAACATAATTGATGGGCTTAGTATTGGAGCTACTACTTATAACCCTTACTCAGAGCAAAAATTAAAAACTGACAATAGATTACAAGACCAAGTAATAGCTAATTTAGAGAATGTTTTTTATTTTAATGCTAAACGAAATTTAGAGATGCATGTAACGTTTGGCACTTCTTACAATTATGCTGGTAGACAAACCTTACAACCAAAAGTGATTGATGTTGCAAATGGCGGCACAGCACAGCAAGGCGATGCGAAAACTTTGGCTTATAATGGGAATGCTTTTTTTCTACACAAATTTAAGTCTAAAGCTTTAACTATTAACAATACCATAGGGGCCGAATTTACCAAGAATACTATTGAAGATAATTCATCAGTTGCACAAGATCTTGTGTTTCCTGATATTACTTTATTTAATCTTAATGCAGGTAAAATACAAAAAATATCGTCTTCTAAAACAGCAAGTTTAATCGAATCCGCTTTTTATAGGTTACTTTTTAATTATGATAATAGATATTTGATTAGTGGTTCTATAAGACTAGACGGTGCATCCCGTTTCGCTGAAAGTAATAAATTAGGCTTGTTTCCATCTCTAGGTTTTACCTGGAACGCAAGCGAAGAGTCGTTTATAAAAAATAAATTACGTTTTGTAGATTTAGCAAAGGTACGTGTTAGTTATGCAGTTATTGGTAACGATAGATCATTACCTGTGTATCGTTCTTTAAGACTGTATAACACGGGGATTTACGAAACTGGATTAACGCAAGGTAATACACCTTTTGTTGGGTTATCTGCAACGCAACCTAATAACCCTAATTTAAAATGGGAGTCATCAAGCTTATTTAATATAGCAACAGATTTATCCTTTTTTAAAGACAAACTAGGTATTACGTTTGAGTATTACGATAAACTTACAAAAGGCTTGTTACAAAATGTGCCCTTTCCATTTCAATCAGGCTATACCAATGTGTGGTCAAATGTAGGTACGATTCAAAATAGAGGCATTGAAATTACTTTAAATACTAAAATAGTTCAAAATAAAAATTTCTCTTGGTCTAGTAATTTTAACTTCTCTAATAATAAAACCATTTTGGTTGATCTTGGTGACTTTGATTTTAAAGCGAACTTGGCAAATTTAGGTGGAAATTTAGTAGGTGGTAGTGCCAAAGCATTAATACCTGGTAAAGAATTAGGCTTGTTTTATGGCTATAAAATTGATGGCTTATACCAATTGTCAGATTTTGATAATAATCGTCAGCCAAATGCAGGTGTAGATATCTTTACAGTGGGCGTTAATGCTGATACAAGGCCAGGTCGTTTAAAATTTGTGAATACCAACGGCAGCACTTATATCAATCCAGCTACAGGTAGAGTTAATGGTAATGTGAACGACTCTGACAAGGTGGTAATTGGTAATTCAGCACCTAAATTTACCATTGGCTTTACTAATAACTTTACTTACAAACGTTTTAGTTTAAGCTTCTTATTCACAGGTAGTTATGGAAATGATATACAAAATGTTGCTCAACAATTAATAGGAAGTGGTAACTTTAATAATGCTGGGGTAGCTTTTAATCAAACCGAAGATTGGTTTAAAAACCATTGGACGCTTAAGAATCAACACAATAATGCTCGATATCCTGCTGTTCAAACAGCATTGAATCATCCTACCGGTGATGCTACCTCTGCCCAAATTGAAGACGGCAGCTATTTACGCCTAAAAAATATCACCCTAGGTTACAATTTTGATGTTAAAAAGATTAAGTTCTTTAAAACTTTAAATCTATATATAACGGGAACTGATTTATTTATTATCACGAAATATACAGGCTTCGATCCAGAGGTAAGTTCTTATGGAACTGATGTCCGTTATCAAGGTATAGATTATGGATCTTACCCACGCAATAGAAATATCACAATTGGTTTATCTACAACATTCTAAAAAATAATCAATGAAAAAAATAATAATCGCTATACCTGTTCTATTGCTATTTTTTGCAGGTTGTAAAAAAGATTTAGTAGAGACGCCGTATGGTCAATATACAAGTCTAAATAACGTTACATTGATAGATGCAGCAACTGTTATTATTTATACTGCTGTAGACAATCGCACTATTGGTCTCTATCAATCTCAATCATTGTTCCCTATGGCAGAAGCTGGCCATCGTTACAGTTCTTTTGGATCTAATAGCGATATATTAGGTAATAGAGAATTTTATAGGTACATATATAATCCTAATACAGTAGCTATTACACAAACTTGGCAAGCTTTTTATTTAATGATAAATAGAGCCAACGAAGTAATAGAAGCCTCTCAAACATATTTAAAAGATAGTACTGATGCTGTGCCACTAATAGCCGAAGCCAAATTTTTAAGAGGGTGGGCGTATTTTGTGTTAACACAATTTTATGGGGCAGTACCTTTGCATTTAAAAGCCACTTCATCATCTGCTGATATACCAAATATTTATTTGCCGCGCTCGCCTATTAAAGATGTGTATGCACAAATAGTAGAAGATTTAACGTATGCATCTGGTAATTATACCAATGGTACTATAACACGCAGCCGTTTACCAAAAACAAGGCCGACTCAGGATCTAGGGCGGGTTACTGCTGGCACAGCTACTGGGATGTTAGGCAAGGTATATCTTACTATGGCAGGCTTACCACTTAACGATCCGAATGGTTATGCCAATGCTGTAGCAACTTTGGCACCTTTGGTTAGTGGTAGAGCTAGTTATGGCACTACTTTGTTACCAAATTATGCTGATATATTTAAATCTCTAAATGAAATGAACGCAGAGATACTGTTTGCATTGCGTAATTTTGCTAATTCTGCAAATGGTATCGCAAGTGCTACTTATTTACCTAATATATGTGGGCCAATTGGTTGTAATATAGATGGGGAAGCCTCCCAAACACCTATGTATGGATTACGTTGGGATATTTTACGTTTATATGAACCTACTGATGTACGTACAAGATCTGGTATTGGTTATGCCTATGCTGACATGCGCCCCAACTCTAAAATAGCAGCTACTGGCTTGCAAGACTCTTTAATTTATGATACTGTTTCAACTTTTCAATATAGGCGCAAAACAGCTCCTGCACAAACAATAACTGGACCTGGACGTTACGGAATTGGATATACCAAATATATAGCAGATCAGCCAAGATTAAACAACAGTGTTAGGGGCTATCAAAACGATTATATTATACTTCGTTTCTCTGATGTGTTACTATGCTACGCTGAAGCTTTAAATGAAGCTGGTCAAACTACGCAAGCTATTACATTTTTGAATGAAGTAAGGACAAGGGCTGGTGCAAAACCCGTTGCTTTAACAACTACTCAAATACCATTAAGACAAATTATTCGTGATGAACGTATGAGAGAGCTTGTTGGTGAGTTTACTAGTGTTTTTGATATTAGAAGATGGGGTACCCTAAAAGATGAAATGGATAATATGCGTGCAGATCAGTTTACAAACCTTGATCAAACAGTACCTACTTACGATCCCAAGTTTTATTTATATCCAGTGCCCTACAGTCAGCTGCAATCTAATCCATACTTGGCACCGCAAAATCCTGGTTGGAATTAACAATAATAAAATAAAATTATGAGTAAAAAATTTCTTGAAATAGGCATTCTGATCATCATGTTATTTACTTTAGCCAGCTGCCAAAAAGATTTTGGTCGGGGCGAGGTGTTGGATTATTCTAACACCTTAAAATCTGAAATAGATACCACAAGTAATTACAGTATGTACAAACAGTTGTACAAATTTTCTGATTATTTGTCACTTGGCCCTAAAGGTGATTCTGCTAATACAACTAATAGTTATAATGTTATTGGGGCTACATTAGGTACAGGCTATATTACGGGTTTTATACCTACTAACGATGCTTTTATAAACAATGGCATCACTTTCATCGCGGATGGTAATAGTTTAAATCCATTATTACTAAAATTCTTATCTAGGGATACTTCTTCGGCCAATCTAAAAAATGCAACTGTCGTAAGGCAATTTGCTGCTAATTTCCTCATAAATGAAGTAGTAGGAGTAGATCTTAATGATTCTTTAAAGTTTCGGACAATTTCTTCAAACACTGCTGATACATTGTATATTAAAAAATATATTGCTGATTTTTTAATTGATGGTAACTCAAAAATTGATATATCAAAATCAAAATCCTTCAAAAATGGTAATTTATATCCAATTAACAACTTAAGGGTGCCAGTTTATGCATCAGCAGCCGCAGGATTAGTAAAAGTAGACACTAGCATGTCCTTATTTAACCAAGCCCTAGTTAGAATACCAACTACAGATACCATTTTTAAACTGATTAATAATGCAAAAATACAAAATACGTTTTTAATACCAACAAATAATGCTTTTAGAGCTGCTGGTTATACCACTGCTTCTATTGCCGCATTACCAATTGCTACGGTAACTTCTTTAATACGGCATCATGTGGTTAGTAGCCAAAAAATATTTACCACTGATTTTCAATCTGGCACTTCAAGAATGTTAGATGGTACAGATATCACAGTTGGGGTTTTGCCTGCCGTTACATTCAAATCAGCAAATACAGCAAGTCAAGCAGTAATAACCGAAGCTAATATCTTGGTTGCAAGAGGAATAGTGCATAAGATTGATAAAGTATTAGTACCTTAATTAAATATATTATTAATGTATTTACGGGTTCATTATATTTTAATCCATCCCAGAATTCTTTTTTGTAAAATACGAAATTTTAAATTTATATAATTTGGCGAAGCCAATAATCTTTCAGCTAAAATGCCTGAAAAAGTAAAGGAATTAGATAAGTTGATTGTAAAACATGTA
>NZ_JBQWIE010000067.1:0-6819 GCF_056745525.1 Parasediminibacterium sp. HNIBRBA5674
CCATCTTAAAGCAACGGATAAATTTAATTTTATTGTATCAAAGAGCTAATTTATCTTTCGTACACCTGTGGTGCTATACCCAACTCGTTTATGACGACTTGGCTTTGAGAAAAGTTAGAAATAATTAGAAATGTTGTAAGTAAAATAAATAATTTGAATCTCCTCAAGTGAGAACGAAAAATTGATCGTATCATCTAATTGCAGTTAATTTTTAGTAGGGGTATATAAAAACAAAGGAACAAACTTAGTTGCTAAACTTTTATGAAAACCTGGTGTTACGACAATTAATTGTAAATTAATGTGTAAAAATAGATAAAGGCTGCATTTTTTATAAAAAATGCAGCCTTTATCTAAAAATTATTAATTTATTTACTTTTTGGGTGTTACTTTTTTAGGTGTATCATCCACTTCATACCCATAATCAGCCATTTTTTTAGGGTTTACTGCAAAGGCAGCCTTAATATTTTTAGTACTTAATGCTAAGTCTTCATCAATGGCTTTTAACAATAGGTCTCTTGCTGCATATTTCTTTTCCATTTGTCCTTTTAAATCTTCTGCTTCTTCGTGTAATGCTAGTGCTGCTGCTATAGTAGGGCCGGTGGTTGCCCAATTTAAGCCATCAACATGTTTTAGAATAGATGTAGTGCCATCGGCTGCATGCTTGCTGTACACTTTATCTGCCAATTCTAAACGTTCTTTAGGGTTGGTTGGGATAACTACCCTAGCGGTTACTTGCTTTGCCATAAATAATAGTTTTTATTGAGGCATGAAGATAATAAACTATTAAAATGATTTAATAAAGCAAAACCACTATCAATAAACATTGTGGATAAAATGTTATTTATGCAATATGTACTTATAAATACTACAAATGCCTTGTAAAAGGTGCCATCTTGAACGTGTAATTTACCTTACTGGGCAGCTTATTTACAAGATTTATTACATAATATGGCATATTGTACGTTTAAATTGACGAATTGTATAAAAATTTGGCAAATTATTTATACAATATGACAAATTACATAACTTTTTATAGAAAATATCTAATTAGGGTTTATTTACTGGCTAGCTTTACTACAAATGGTTTTAAAAAAAGCTGAGCAAGGTTGCTACTGCCCAATAATATAGCCCCGATTGCAGCGGCTAGCCCACAGTGCAGCGCAGCGGAACGAGGACTAATAGCGAAAAGCGGGACCACTGCTTGGCTTTGCATAGCTGCATGGCTACGGCATAAAAAAAGTCACCTGCAGGGGCAGATGACTTTTCATTTAATTTTTACTTAGATTATTATGGCATTACCACAGTATCTATTACGTGTATTACGCCATTGCTTTGAAATACATCTGCAATGGTTACAGTACTTGTACCGCCTTTTTCATCGGTTAAAATAAGTTTTTTACCTTTCATAGATGCTTTTAAAATACCACCTTGTACAGTTGTAAATAAGGCTGTGCCGTTACCTTCTTTAATTTTAGCAGCAATGTCTTTTGAGCTGTACTTACCAGCAATTACGTGGTAGGTTAAAATTTTAGTTAAGGTAGCTTTGTTTTCTGGTTTTACCAAAGTAGCTACTGTACCTGCTGGCAACTTATCGAATGCAGCATTGGTAGGTGCAAATACGGTGAAAGGGCCTGCACTTTGCAAAGTTTCTACCAAGCCTGCTGCTTTTACTGCCGCTACCAATGTGGTATGGTCTTTAGATTTTACAGCATTTTCAACAATGTTTTTTGAAGGATACATTGGCTCGCCACCTACAATAACTGTTTTTTCTTTTTGAGCGAATGAGGCATTTAATACAAATGCAGACATCAATAAAAGCGCAATTTTTTTCATGATTTTTTGTTTTTTGTTATTTATTTTTCAACACTATCAATTACGAGCGATGGTGTAGTTTGGTTTTTAAAATTTTAAAAAAAAAGCCGCTGTTTAAGATTTGCCTCAAATAACCTGAAAGGATTAAATAATAGTAAATAAACCCGTGCTGTATATTTTTGGTGTCATCATTTGAATGATGGTACTTATCTTCGCAGCTACTTGTATATATTATATGAAGTATCTATTCCTAGCATTTATTTTAATTACGGCGGCTTGCAAAAGCAGTACTGGCTACCTAGAAGCTAGTAGCGCATTGGATGCAGGCAGAGAGTTTATAGATGCTTCGCTAAAAGGCGATTTTGCAAAAGCTTACTTCTACATGCTGCAGGACGCTGAAAACAAACAGTTTTTAGATAAAATTGAAACCGACTATCGCCAAAAAGATAGAGATGGTAGAGAACAATTTAGGCAGGCGTCAATAAATATAGGTGAGATTACAGAAATTACAGATAAAGCTACCATTATTAACTATAGCAACTCGTTTGATAAAATAGGTAGAAAAATAAAAGTAGTGTACTTTAACAATAAGTGGGTTGTAGATTTTAAGTACACGTTTAATCCGAATTTATAAGCAACAATATCGTTTAAACAATCAAAAAAACAATGACTATGACAACAACAAGCGTTCTTCATCCATGGCACGGCGTAACTTTTGGCGACAATGCACCAAGAGTGGTAAATGCAATAATAGAAATACCACAAGGTAGCCGTTGTAAATACGAAATAGATAAAGCGAGTGGCTTGCTAAAACTAGATAGAATTATTTACTCATCTTTTCACTACCCGGTAAACTATGGATTTATACCACAAACCTATGGTGGCGATAAAGATCCGCTAGATATATTGGTAATAACATCGTTACCACTAGTGCCACTTACTTTAGTAGAAGCCAAAGTAATAGGCGTAATGCAAATGATAGATGGTGGTGAAGCAGATGATAAAATTATTGCTGTGGCTGCAAATGACCCAAGTGTGAATCACCACAACAATATTGAAGAATTACCCCCGCACTTTTTTAGCGAACTAAGACATTTTTTTGAAGAATACAAAGCCCTAGAAAACAAAACTGTGAAAGTGGAAGAGTTTGGCGACAAAGCAAAAGCCATTACTATTGTAACAGAAGCTATAGAGTACTATAAAGAAGTTTTTGTAAAATAATACTAACTTGAAAAAAATGACCCTTACAACTATTATTATCCTATTAATTATAGGGCTGGTTGCAGGAATGCTAAGCGGTATGGTAGGTGTAGGTGGTGGTATTATAATAGTACCAGCATTGGTGTATTTCTTGGCTTTCTCACAAAAGTCCGCACAAGGTACATCACTTGGTATTTTGCTGTTGCCAGTAGGAATACTAGCAGTAACTGAGTATTACAAGCAAGGTCATATAGATGTAAAAGTGGTATTAATGGTGTCGGCAGGTTTTTTAATAGGTGGCTTTTTTGGTAGCAAACTAGCTGTGGTGTTACCAGAACAAACACTCAAGAAAATATTTGCGCTAATGCTTATTTTAACAGCTATAAAAATGCTGTTTATAGATAAGGACAAGCCAAATGAAAAGCAAGCTAGCAAAACAGCAACTGAGATAGTAACAGAAAAAAAATAACAGGTTGCATACTTACAATAGCAACCCTATATTTGCAAAAAATAAATGAACATGGAAGCAAAACAATCAACTGCAAAATACTGGGTGTACTTCTTTATATGGTTAGTAATATTGATAGTAATGTTATATGACATCAATGGTTTCACTCGTAAATTCTTTTGGTTAGCGTTACCTGGTGTATTCACTTATTTTGTAAAAGCAATGGATTTAATAGACGAAAACACACCTGCTTAGTTATATAAGTTCTCACAATATTAAAAAAGCCGCTCTGAAAAGAGTGGCTTTTTTATTGGCCTAAATAGCACTACCATGTGAGTGCAAAAATTTAATTACACTATTCTAATTTATTTTTTAGATTTGTCTAAATTTAAAATTAGAACACCAAAATATGCACTTAAAAATTGGACTATTATTTTTCTCATTACAAATACTATTTACCCAAATAACGGCTCAAAGCACCTACTTAACTGGCAGCATTACAGATGCACAACAAAAGCCAATTGCAGGTGCAACCATCCTTTGCGATAACCATACGGCTATAAGTGACAATAATGGTACATTTCAGCTAACGCAACTAGCTATTGGTAAAAAGCAACTAGTAATTAAGCACACTAGCTATAAGAGCTACATTGGTATCATTAACATTACAGCAAGCAAGCAAGCTACCCTTGCCATTGTACTAGAAGCCAACAGCGACTTACTTGAAGAAGTCGTAATTACAGGTTCAGCCAAACAAACTTTTCTAAAGGAAAACCCAGTGAACATTACCAATGTTTCTAGCAAAATGATTGATAAAACAGTTGAGACAAATATCATAGATGCACTAGTGAAACATGTACCAGGTTTAAGCGTTGTGAAAACTGGCCCCAATATTTCCAAGCCCTTTATTCGTGGCCTAGGTTACAACAGAGTACTGACTTTATATGATGGTATGCGACAAGAAGGCCAACAATGGGGTGACGAACATGGTATAGAAGTAGATGGATACAATATGCAGAAAGTAGAAGTAATAAAAGGTCCAGCTAGCTTATTGTATGGTTCAGATGCATTGGCAGGTGTAGTGAGCATGTTACCTTATTTACCCAATAAAAAAGACAGCTTACTACATGTAAAATATGTCACAGAATATCAACACAATAATGGCCTAATTGGTAATGGCATTAGACTTGGCAAATACAATACACATTGGCTGTGGCAGCTAAATGGTTCGTATAAAATAGCTAAAAACTTTAGTAATGCAATTGACCAACGAGTATACAATACAGGCTTTAGAGAAACAAACTTAGCTGGCTTGATTGGCTTTCATAAGGGCGAAAATTATAGCAGAATTAGCGCCACATTTTACAACAACTTACAAGGCATACCTGATGGTAGCAGAGATTCTATCAGCAGACAATTTACCAAACAGGTTTATGAAGGTGCGATGGATGATATTACCAACAGACCAATAGTTAGTGACCAAGAACTAAATAGCTATAATCTAAGCCTATTACATCAACAAATACAACATTTAAGATTGTATACCAATAACCATTACAATATTGGTAACAGTACAATAGAGGCTACACTTGGCTTTCAGCAAAATACACGCATTGAATACACCCACCCTACTCTACCAAAACAAGCAGGTTTATATGTGCAAGTACAAACTATTAACTATGGTATTAAGTACACGCTGCCAACATTTAACAACCTTGAAATAACCATAGGCACAAATGGTATGCACCAAATAAATACTAGTAAAGATGCCACTGATTTTCCAATACCAAACTATCAACTTACAGATATTGGTGGCTTCATTTATGGCAAATGGAAACATAAAAAACTTACAGTCAGCGGCGGTTTTAGACTAGACACGAGACATGTAAAAGCAGATGATTTTTATGTAGGCACAGATGCCAATACAGGCTTTGATAGACAATATGCTTTACCAGATACAGCAGGTGCTTCATTGCAATTTCCAATGCTTGACAAACGTTTCAATGGCACTTCATTAAGCATTGGCGCTTCTTATCAAATTGCCAGTAACATTTACTTAAAACTCAACATAGCCAAGGGCTACAGAAGCCCGAGCATTACTGAATTAGCATCAAATGGCTTAGACCCAGGCGCACACATTATTTACCTTGGTAACAGAAATTTTAAACCAGAATTTAGCTTTCAGCAAGACTTAAGTGTTGCAGGAAACTTTAAGCAATTCAATGCTTCTATAAGCGTATTTAACAATCATATCAGCAACTATATTTACCTTAATCAATTAGCAGATGCAAATGGCAATGCGATTACAGATGCTCAAGGCAATAGAACATTTCAGTACCAACAAGCAGCAGCACAGCTCTATGGTATTGAAGCAACGCTTGACATTTACCCAAAACTCTGGCAAGGGCTTAGCATAAAAAATAGTGCAGCAATTACGTATGGCTTTAACCAAAATCCTACTTATAAAAACAAAGGTATTAATGGCGAATATTTACCCTTGATACCAGCAGCAAAATGGCTAAGCAGCATAGAACAAACTTTACAAACAAAATCATTGACTGTACCTAGCATCAACCTAAATATTGAAACAGAATATGTAGCTGCGCAGAACAGATATTTAGCTCTATACAACACAGAAACATTTACACCAAGTTATTTATTGGTAAATGTTTCAGCCAGTACTAACATCAAGTATGGCAAGCATGGCAACTTGCAAATACAAGCGCAAATCAATAACCTATTTGACCAAGCATATCAAAGCCATTTAAGTAGATTAAAATACTTTGAATACTACAGCCAATCAACCAATGGCAGCAATGGCATTTACAATATGGGTAGAAATATTTGTTTAAAATTGATAGTTGAATTCTAACAACATTAATAGCGTTTCACCACTCTTAAACGATGAGTTCTTATTCTTGTATCGCTACTTATAATACCAGCATTATCAATGGTATCAATTCTAACCCTACCACTTGCATGAATAATTTGGTGATTATTCAACATGATACCAACATGGGTAATAAAGCCAGCTTCATTATCAAAGAAAGCAAGGTCACCACAAATAGCTTCTTCTAAAAAGCCTAAAGCCCCACCTTGTTCTGCTTGTTGGTAAGCATCTCGAGGTAGTTGTTTATTAAACAGCTTATAAACCTGCTGCACAAAACCACTGCAATCAATACCAAACAATGTTTTGCCACCCCACAAGTAAGGTGTGTTTAAAAATACACTTGCATATTGAGTAACATTTTCTGGTAAAAAATCTGTCTTTGTAGCATCAAGTGCAGGGCAAACGCATCTAAATTTATTTTTTGCATACTTATTAAGTAAAGGCGAACGTTTTGGATAGAAAACATTTA
>NZ_JBQWIE010000068.1:0-6604 GCF_056745525.1 Parasediminibacterium sp. HNIBRBA5674
GATGGTACGCCATTTTTATCCCACACTTTTACCTTGAAAAAATATGTTGTAGATGACTGCAAAGCCTTACCAGCAAAAGGAATATTGATTTGATTAG
This sequence comes from Parasediminibacterium sp. HNIBRBA5674, assembly GCF_056745525.1. NCBI lineage: Bacteria > Pseudomonadati > Bacteroidota > Chitinophagia > Chitinophagales > Chitinophagaceae > Parasediminibacterium > Parasediminibacterium sp. HNIBRBA5674. The sequence goes on from NZ_JBQWIE010000068.1 coordinate 98, forward strand.
CAGAAACTATTTTTTTACTATCCCATACATCACCAATATTAGCTTCGCTATTTTTTTTGGTTGATGATACAATTATTTGATAAGCAGATTGGCTTTCATTATTTCCATTGGCTGCTAGTTTCCAACCAAAAACAGGAGCATCTAAAACACCTGTTGCATTATCAAAATGATTACAAGAAACCGATGCCACACGCAAACTATTTTGCGAAAACACACTGCTTGCAAAAACAAAAATGGCGACGTAACATAAAGCAAAAAACTTAATAAGAAAACGATTCATTTTATTGGAATTAATGGGCTAGTTTAATAATGTCTTTACCTTGTTTAAACGCTGCATACAAGTCTACAAAAGGTACTGTTCTAGATTCTTTTGCTGGGTCGTAAGCAGGGTTAAGTGTAGGTATATATTTGTTCTCTACATTCTTATCTAACCAATTAATTAAGTTGGCAAACAACTCTTTGGTTAGTGCTGGCTTAGTAAAAGCTAGATTGTTTTTCTCAGAAATATCAGCTTTAATGTTGTATAATTTCAAGCGACCATACCAATCAAAAATTAATTTATAATCGCCTTTTCGTATGGCAGAATGTGGCGTTAAAGCCAAGCCATCATCTGGATCATCTACCTTAACATTTAATGGATAATGCCAATAAAAAGTATTACGTGTATAACCTTTTTTTATATTCAAAGCATCGCTGAATAATGGTTTTAGGCTCATTCCATCAATTTTAAATGTATCAGTTTTTTGCCCAGCCAATTGAAGTAATGTTGGAAAAATATCAGCACAATGCACAGGTACATCACACCACTGATTTGCTTTGATTTTATTTTTTTGCCAAAAAATTAATGGCACTCTGATACCGCCTTCATACATCATGGCTTTGCTACCTTTTAATGGGGCATTGGAAGTAGTTAAACCATGTGCAGATTTAGCATCATAACCAATACCGCCATTATCTGACATGAAAACAATCACTGTATTATCATCCAACCCAGTTTCTTTAAGCTTGGTCATAATTTTACCAACTGATTCATCTAAGGTTTTTATCATGGCAGCATAAGTAGCATTTATATGGCCATTCCAACCTTTAGTAGCTTTTTTATTAAAGTAATCTTCCAACGCTTTGGGTGCTTGTAAAGGGCCATGCACAGCAAACTCGCAGAAGTATAATAAGAACGGTTTTTTATCTTTTGCAGCTACCTGATCATCTATAAAACCTAAGGCTTGCTCAGTTAAATCTTCAGTTAAATATTCTTTGCCTGTGGGCTTGCCAGATGTGCCTTGCATTAACACTTGCTGACGCATTTTAGGAAACTGTTTGTCTTTTCTATCCCAATCTTTTTTCCAGTTGTAATAGGGTGAACTGCCAGCATCAAAATAAGCAATTTCTTTAAAGCCTTGGTCGTGTGGTTGGTAGCCCTCAGAGCCATGACCACCCAAATGCCATTTACCTAAAAATGCAGAAGTATAACCTTGTAATGCCTCAGCAATACTGGTTTCATTTACGCCACTATCTTGTGGCTGGCCCGATGGCAGAGCAATATTGGTATAGCCATTTATTAATGCTTGTTGAATATCAATTTTATCGCCCCACAAGGCATTTTGTTCAGTAAAGCCTTTGGTTGGCGCTTCGCCCCTATTATAGAATGTGCTAGCACTACCAGCTGTGGCCGTCATAAAACCCAACTTTGCTGCGTACTTACCAGTAATTATGCTAGCCCTTGTAGGCGAGCACAGTGGATTAGAATAAGCTTGAGAAAAGGCAATGCCTTCGGCTGCTAGTTTATTAATATTAGGCGTTTCGTAAAACTGTGCAGACGCAGGCGTACCAAGGGTTTTAGTAGCATATACATTCAAATCCATATAGCCCAAATCATCAGCTAAAATGAAAATTATGTTTGGCTTTTTGGCTGAAGTTTGTTGCGCATTTACAAAAGAAATAACCCCAATAAAAAAGAGGAAAAGAATAATTCTTAAATTAATTTTCATCATGGCTGGCAATAAATGTCAAGTAATAGAACTTAATAGATAGATTTTATACCTACTAGTTTATAGAGGTGTGAATGTATTTTGCATTTAAGAATTAAACGTCCTGAACTGTGCTGACGAATGAAAAAATATTACGTCTAAATAAACGATATAAAAGTATTATATATTACTTTAACGATAGCTTTATTATTACTTCAAATTAATTGTATGATATACCGCAAATTGTACAATATCTCGATTATAAAATACATCGGTTGGCTTTTGCTGAAACCAATTTAAATACCCTAATTCTATCGTTAAATTTGGTAAAACATCTACACTAGTACCAACATACAACCTATTTTGGTCAAAACAATTGGTCACTATTTTACTACCTAAATTAACGTGTATTTCATCGTTTACTTTTAGCTTAATAAATCTATTATCGGCCATTTTAACAATAGGTATTGTTGCTTGTAAACGGTATCTAAACCGATAATTACCAAATGCAAAACCATCTTCTAATTCAGACTTTGAAGCATTGGTATTATGAAAAAACCTAGCTTCTAAACGATAACGATGATCTATTAAAATATGACCTAATTGTTGTTTATAAGCCATTTGAATATGGGGCCGTAATTCTGGCACGGTTAATACAATTGTCGCCTCAGGTTCATTTGGGTTTTGAAGAAATAAACACATACCTACAGATGCTTCCCAACCACTGCTTCCTAAAATCTTGTGTATATGGCTGCGTATTAAAAATTGATGCTGTGCTGTTGGATATATAAATTGCCTTTCTTGTATTTCTGATTGCAAGTATACTTTATCATTAAAATTTATTTTTTGATTGTATGCATACCATAGCAAGCTTTGGTGGGTAACTTGCTTTTGACCATACAAACATGTAGCATTAACAGTAATAAATAATACCGTAAGTAGCTTGAGTTTTTTAAGAGGCATGAGTTGAGTTGAGTATATTTTTATTAAAATTCTTTCTCGCCAATTTCGCTACTTGGCAACTTGGTTTTACTATTTATTTTACTAAAATTGAAACTAAAATTGAGTAAAAAAACATCGGTTTCGTATGTATAATTGGTGGTTGTGTAAAAATCTTTGCCAAAAGTGGTAATGCGTTGTTGATTTGCATTCAAGAAGCCCATATTCATATTTTGCCATTGTAGCCCTATTGAATATTTACCGTTGGCAAATGTTTTTTTAATTGAGGTATTAGGCACTAAAAACCTTGAGTCCTCGCCTTGTGCTGTAGGCTTATTTGAAGTGTAATTTACATTGGTTTGTAGCAACCATTTTTTGCCTAAATTAAAGCTAGCATTTGTATTTGCAGAATATACCCAACTGCTATTACTTACAATTGATGTTGTGCCTAAAACATTCAATCCGCCGTCAATAGTATAGTTGTAAACATTGGCACCAAAGTATAGTGTAAACCATTTGGCAGGTTTTACATTTGTACCCATTTCAAGGCCAAATAATCTAGCTCTTTCTGCATTGGTAAATAGCCTGTTTAAAATTGTATCAGCATAAACGCTGTTTACTCGCTGAATGGGGTTTTTAATATTTTGAAAATAAAGTGTTGCGAAGTAATTCCCTTTTTTAAAACTGTGGTTAATGCCAAGTTCTGCAAGGTCTACAAACTGTGGTAATAAATTAGGGTCACCTTGTTCCAATGTTTCAGAATGTTCACGCTCTGGTATTGGGTTTAACTCAAAGTTATTATTGCGTTGTACACGTTTGCTATAACCTGCTTTCATATTCCAAAAATTGTTGAAAGTGTATAACACATTCGCAGAAGGAAAGAGGTTGGATAAATCTAAATTATGTGGTTTTGTCTCGTATGAAAGGTTAACTTCTCTAGTCGCATATTCGTAACGTATGCCAGCCACATACTGCAATTTATTTACCTTGCCAGAATATTGTGAATATACAGAATTGATGGTGTTTCTAGCTTTGGCACTGCCTCTAAACCTTACCACATCAGGCTGAGAAGTTGCTGGCGTTACGGTATAATCAAATTGACCATCTTGTGTATCATACCTAAACTGGTAGCCACTTTCTAATTTGCCTGTACCTATATTAGTTGCATAATCTAGCTTTAAACGATAGCCATCAATTGGATTAACATAAGGATTGTAAACCTCTTGGTAAATTTGGTCTTTGGCAGGGTAATTAAAGTTCTTGTTACTGGTATTGCCATACAATTTTGCATGTTCGTACAATGTAGATGCTGTAAGTGTAGATTTGTTTTTAAACGTATGGGTATAATCAAAGTTAGCCAATGTAAAATTGCCTTCTTTAGTTTGCAGGTTCGAGTTAAAATATACGAATTGTCTTAGTGTTGTATTAGTTGTTAAATCGGCTGTAGAATTGTTATACAAAATATCGGCACGCCTTACTTGAAACTTTTTTCCTGCAAAAAAACCTACACTAAACACGTCGGTTTTACTTGGGGTGAAAATGATAGACGTTCTACCAGCGTAATTGTATTTATCAAAACTTCTTTCGCCACTTGAAGGAAAACGTGTAATGGTATTATTGGTGAAATTTTTTGTGTACACATCACCATCTCTTCTACCATTTACATCATTGCGTAAGTAATTGCCACCAACAGAAATATCCCAGTTTTTTTGCTTGATATTTACTGTTACATCGCCACCAAAACGTATAGGCTTTTCTAAATTATTGTATGTTGTAGTACTTGGCAAGCCACCTTGTATATTGGCTACCAAACCTATACCATCGGTAGTGCCTTTTTTAGTAATAATATTAATAATACCACCTTTACCGTCGGGGTCGTATTTTGCAGATGGTGCAGTAATTAGTTCAATGTTTTCAATACTATTTGCCGGTAATTGGCTTAAAACTGTTTGTGCATCGGTAAGTACAGGCTTACCATTTACCAATACCAAAAAACCAGTTGAACCACGCACACTAATATCACCTTGACCATTTACCGTAACCGATGGTAAATTTTTTAAAACATCAACCGCAGAGCCACCTTTAGCGGTTTCAAATTGGTTGGCTTGGTAAGTTTGTTTATCTATTTTATTGGCGTTAGTGGTTTTTTTACCAGTTACAGTTACCTCAGTTAAAAATTTACCACTAGGCTTTAACGTAATGGTGTTCAAGTTTAATTCCTGCTTATTATCTAAATCGATATTATCAATATATTTTGTTTCGTAACCAAGAAAAACCATTTTAACAATGTAGTTGCCTGAATTAATTTTTCCCAAGGTAAACGTTCCGTTTTGCTTGGTTACAGTACCAGCTACAACCGCAGAATCTTTTGAGTTTAGCAAAGCAATACTTGCATATTCTATTGGTTGCTTATTTGATTCATTTACAATTGTGCCTTTTATTGATGCAGATTGTGCAATGGCTACGAATGGAATAAAAAAAAATGAAAAGAAACTTGCTGCTAAAAAAATTGATTTCATATTGTGTAATGGTTGCTTGCTTATGCTAATTGTTTAAACCAAAAAAATGAGATGAAAATACATGGCAATTTCTGCCTTGTTACTGCCTAAACGTGTAGTAATATATTCTCTGACGTTTAAAATTTTTGTCAAATTTAATATTACGAAAATGCTCAGATGCAACTAACCCATTATCATAATAAGTGTATCTAAAACAATAGTTGCTTTCATCTTTTCTTTCTATTAAGTGATTGTTACTATCATATGCATATTCTTTAAATGATTTATTATTAGAACTATTTGATTTCGCCTTAATAATATTGCCTTTCTTATCATAGTCGTATTTCATACCATCTTTAAAGGGTGGCTTTTCACTATTCATATTAAATAAAAGTGATTCGCAATTAATTATTTGACCTATTGCATTAAAACCATACTTACTAGTTAGAAGAACAATATTTTTATTATATGCCGTCTCTTTTATTAAAACCCCGTTATTGTACTCAAATACTTGCGTAATGCTTAGAGGTGAATTGCCTCTATTAATTGAATCCTTCACTAAATTTTTATTTTTATACGTTAATGAATGACTTTCAATAAAAACTTGTGGTAGAATATTGGGTACATTTAGCGAATCAATTCTCTTTCTAGATATTAAACCACCTAAACTATCGTATTCAGAATAATACTCTCGCTCAATTTCGTTCTTACCATTAACATTTTCTATTTTTTGTAAAAAGCCTAGTGTATCAAAATAAAAAATTTCTTTATTGCCAACAACTAGTTCATTTAAATAATTATCAATAGTTATTATTAATATTTTATTATCTCTTATAAGCGCTTTATTGTAAGTATTTTCATAAAAATCTTCTCTAAAACTCGTTTTGTGTGTAATTATTTGCGCATCACCTACTTTAAAAAACACAAGCGTAAGTGCAAATAATTGAAATCCTTTCATTTGTATAATTATTTTACTATTTACTTCTCACACATCTAAATCCAGTGTTACTACTGCCAGAATCTGTACTACTCTTCATTCTGCGAGAAACTCTGTAACCTGTACAGTAACTTTTGTTGCACATAAATGAACCACCACGTAAAGA
>NZ_JBQWIE010000069.1:0-6522 GCF_056745525.1 Parasediminibacterium sp. HNIBRBA5674
ATAGCCTTAGGCAAGAAACAAGTTTAAGCTTTAGAGGTGGTGTAGGTGCTACTAATTATTTTATTAGTGCCTCTTATCTAAAAGAAACGGGTGTTGTAATTAATTCAGGTAATGATAGAGCCAATGTGCGATTTAACTTAAATACCGATATTAAGAAATGGTATACCATAAGGTCACAATTTGCCATTACAAGACAAAACCAATTGGTAGGTATTACATCTGCACGTGGCTGGCCAAATCGAGGCGGCCCAATTTTAAATGCACTACGTGCAGCACCTTTCTTCGACAATAACCCTGATGCACTATTACTTGATAATACAATTGATGGTGTGTCTATTGGTGGTGTTACATTTAATCCTGTGTTAGAGCAGAGTTTAAAAAACGACAATAGATTACAAGACCAAATAATAGCTAATTTAGAGAATATCTTTTATTTAAATGCTAAACGAAATTTAGAGATGCATGTAACGTTTGGTACTTCTTACAATTATACTGGTAGACAAACCATACAACCTCCAGTAATTGACGTTGTTAATGGCGGTACAGCACAGCAAGGCGATGCGAAAACAATATCTTATAATGGTAATGTGTTCTTGCTCCATCGATTAAAAGCAAAGGCTTTTAGTGTTAATAACACTTTAGGTGCTGAGTTTACACAAAATACAAATGAATCTAATTCGTCAGTAGCTCAAAGTTTAGACTTCGCTAGCATTGCCTTAAACAATTTGGCATCTGGTAAAGTACAAAAAATTACATCTACTAAAGGTGCCAATTTAATTGAGTCAGCTTTTTATAGATTACTACTTAATTATGATAATAAATATTTATTAAGTGGATCTCTACGATTAGATGGCTCATCTCGATTTGCAGAAAATAATAAATTAGGCTTATTTCCATCTCTAGGTTTTACTTGGAACGCTAGCGAAGAGTCGTTTATAAAAAATAAATTACGTTTTGTAGATTTAGCAAAGGTACGTGTTAGCTATGCTGTAGTGGGTAATGATAGATCGTTGCCTGAGTATCGTTCTATACGTTTATACAATACTGGTTTTTACGAAACTGGTTTAACACAAGGTGTTTCGCCCTTTGTTAGTCTATCGGCACAACAGCCAAGTAACCCTAGTTTAAAATGGGAGTCGTCACGGGTATTTAATATAGCAACAGATTTATCTTTTTTTAAAGACAAATTAGGTATTACCTTTGAGTATTACGATAAACTCACAAATGACTTGTTGCAAAATGTTCCTTTCGCTTCACAAACTGGCTATAATAATATTTGGTCAAACATAGGTACAATACAAAATAGAGGTATTGAAATTACTTTAAACACCAAAATAGTTCAAAACAAAAATTTCTCTTGGTCTAGTAATTTTAACTTCTCTAATAATAAAACCATCTTGGTAGATCTTGGTGCTTTTGACCCAACAGCTAATTTGTCTTCTTTGGGAGGTAATTTATTGGGCGGTAGTGCCAAAGCATTAATACCTGGTAAAGAATTAGGTTTGTTTTATGGTTATAAAATTGATGGCTTATACCAATTGTCAGATTTTGATAATGCTGGGCGACCGATTGCTGGTTTAGATATATTTACTGCTGGTAATTCACCAGACACTAGACCAGGACGTTTTAAATTCGTAAATACCAACGGCAGTACTTATATCAATCCAGCTACTGGTAGAGTTAATGGTAATGTGAACGACTCTGACAAGGTAGTAATTGGTAATTCAGCACCTAAATTTACCATTGGCTTTACTAATAACTTTACTTACAAACGCTTTAGTTTAAGCTTCTTATTCACAGGTACATACGGTAATGACATACAAAACGTGGTACAAGCGTACATTGGTAGTGGTAATTTGGCAAATACTGGAGTAGCTTTTAACCAAACTGAAGATTGGTATAAAAACCACTGGACGCTAAAAAACCAACATAATGATACTAGGTATGCGGCCGTGCAAACAAGTGCTGCAGCTGTTACTAGCGATGCGACATCTGCCCAAATTGAGGATGGTAGTTATATACGCCTAAAAAATATCACACTAGGGTATAATTTTGATGTTAAAAAGACTAAGTTTTTCAAAACTTTAAATGTTTATATCACTGGTACCGATTTATTGTTGTTAACTAAATACACGGGCTTTGATCCTGAAGCAAGTTCTTATGGTACAGATGTGCGCTTACAAGGTATAGATTATGGATCTTACCCACGCAATAGAAATATCACAATTGGTTTATCTACAACATTCTAAAAAATAATTAATGAAAAAAGTAATAATCACTATATCTGTTCTTTCACTGTTTTTTACAAGTTGTAAAAAAGATTTGATTGAAACACCTTACAGTCAGTTTTCGAATTTAAATACCCCAGCACTAATAGACGCAGCAGCGGTTGGCATTTATGGGGCCGTAGATAATTCTACTATTTCCTTTTTCCACCAAACCGCCTTGTTTCCTATGGTAGAGGTAGGTCATAGATATAGTTCTTTTGGTTCAGGCGGCGAAATAATTGGCAATCGGGAATTTTACAGATATATATATAATGCTAATACAACAGCTATTGCACAAACATGGCAAGGGCTATATCTAATGGTAAATAGAGCCAATGAAGTAATAGAAGCTGCACAAGCTAATATAAAAGATAGTGCTACAGCGATACCTTTAATTGCTGAGGCTAAATGTTTAAGAGGTTGGGCCTACTTTACCTTAACGCAGCTATATGGACCAGTGCCTTTACAGCTAAAAGCAACAGCATCATCTAGTGACAGAGCCAGTATTTATTTGTCACGTTCACCAGTTAAAGATGTGTATGCACAAATAGTAGAAGATTTAACATATGCGTCTGGTAATTACACAAATGGTAGCTTAACGCCAAGTAGACTACCCAGAACAAGGCCAACTGCAGATTTAGGCAGAGTTACATCTGGAACTGCAATAGGTTTATTGGGCAAGGTATACCTTACTATGGCTGGCTTACCACTTAGCGATCCTAATGGTTATGCGAATGCTATAGCAACTTTGGCGCCTTTGGTTACTGGGCGTTCAAGTTACGGCACAGGGCTTTTAAGTAGTTATGCAAGTGTTTTTAGATCATTAAATGAGATGAATAGCGAAATTTTATTTGCATTACGTTGTTTTGGTAATTCAAATGTTGGGGTTTTAAGTTGTACTTATTTTCCAAATACCCTCGGTGGTCTTGGCATGAATATAGATGGCGATGCTGGTCAATCACCTATGTATGGATTACGTTGGGATATTTTACGCTTGTTCAATACTACTGATGTACGTACAAGATCTGGTATTGGTTATGCTTATGCCGACATGCGTACAAACTCTAAAATTGCGGCTACAGGCTTGCAAGACTCTTTAATTTATGATACTGTATCAGCTTTTCAATATAGGCGTAAAACTGTACCAACACAAGTTGTAGCTAGCGCACCAGGGCGTTATGGCTTAGGCTATACCAAATATATTGCTGATCAGCCAAGATTACTCACTAGTGTAAGAGGCTATCAAAACGACTGGATTGTGCTACGCTTCTCTGATGTGTTACTTTGCTACGCTGAAGCTTTAAATGAAGCTGGTCAAACTGCCGCAGCTATACCTATTTTAAATGAAGTGAGGACAAGGGCTAGTGCTACACCCATTGCTTTAACAACTACTCAAATACCATTAAGACAAATTATTCGTGATGAACGTATGAGAGAACTTGTTGGTGAATTTACTAGTGTTTTTGATATTAGAAGATGGGGTACTCTAAAAGATGAAATGGATAATATGCGATCAGATCAGTTTACAACCGCAGATCCAACTGTACCTCTTTTCGATCCTAAATTCTATCTATATCCTGTACCATATAGCCAATTGCAAGCCAATCAAAATCTATTACCACAAAATCCAGGCTGGAATTAATTATAAAACCTTAATTATGACTAATAAATATTTCAAAATAGGTATATTGCTAGCAATACTTACCACGGGTTTGTTTGCTTGCCAAAAAGAATTAGGTAATGGTGAAGTACTCGATTATACCAATACTATTAAAAGCGAAATAGATACAGTAAGCCAGTACAGCATGTATAAAGAACTATACAAGTTTGCAGATTCATTAACGCTTGGCCCAAGGCGTGATTCTGTTAATACAGCAAATTCTTATCCATTAGTTGGTGCATCGCTAGCAAGTAGCTATATTACAGGTTTTATACCTACTAATGATGCTTTTATAAGTAATGGGATTACTTACATTACTGATGGGGGTAATCTTAATCCATTATTTATAAATTTTTTATCTAGAGATTCTTCAAGAGCAAATCTAAAAGTCCCAAATATAATACGTCAGTTTGCGGCTAATTTTATGATTAGTAAGTTAGTAGAAGTAGGTGACTTTAATGATTCGTTGATGTCGCGTACCATATCTGGTATTGGGGCTGATACACTGTATTTAAAAAAATCTAATACTGATTTTCTAATTGATGCTAATATTAAAGTTGATATATCACGTTATAAATCTTTTAAAAACGGTAATTTATATCCGATAAACAGTTTACGTGTACCAGTTTATGCGCAGACGGCAATAGCATTGGTGAAAGTAGATACTACCATGTCTCTATTTAACCAAGCCTTAGTACGCATCCCAACAACTGATACTATTAGTAAAGTAGTTAATAACGCACAATTGCAAAACACATTTTTAATACCTACAAATGATGCTTTTAGAGCTGCTGGTTATACCACTGCTTCTATTGCCGCATTGCCAATTGCTACAGTAACAGCTCTAATAAGACACCATATTGTTACTGGTCAAAAAATATTTACGACTAATTTTCAAGCAGGTACTTTAAGAATGTTAGACGGTACAGATATTACGGTTGGGGTTTCGCCATCAGTAACATTCAAATCAGCAAATACGGCAAGCCCTGCTGCCATCATATCTGCAAATATTTTGGTTGCAAGGGGTATTGTTAATAAAATAGATAAGGTATTAATTCCATAATATAGCATTTGGATTCTTAAAAATATCATTACCAAGTTGGTTGTCAATCAGCTTGGTAATGATGTTTTAAGTGGTTAGTAAGAACTTTTACATTTAAAAAAATTAGTATGTAAAATTAAATGACCTCAGATATGAAGATTAAATTCAGTAGTTTATTATTTTTTTCAGCAGCTTTTTTAGTATCTGTTATTGTTAATAAAACACAAGCACAAACTAAAAAGAAACCAAATATTGTTTTTATTTTGGCCGATGATTTGGGCTGGATGGATGCCACTATAAATGGTAGCCAATACTACGAAACGCCAAATTTAGAACGATTGGCCAAGCGAGGTATGAAGTTTACAAATGCTTATACCGCAAGCCCACTTTGTTCGCCTACAAGAGCCAGTATTTTAACAGGGCAATACCCTGAGCGTTTTCACCTTACAACACCATCTGGTCACTTAAAACCCAATGCAGATGAGCCTTTAATGAAAGATAAAGCCGCCGCTTGGAACAAAGTAATTACACCGGCATCAAGAACTTTTATGCCCCTAGAAAGTGTAACTATTGCTGAAAAATTAAAAACTGTAGGCTACACAACAGGTTTTATAGGTAAATGGCATTTAGGCCAAGATCCCTATAATCCAGAAGCACAAGGCTTTGATTTTAATGTTGCAGGTGGACCTAATCCTGGACCGCCAAATTATTTTTCGCCATACCATATTAAAAACCTGCCAGACGGACCTTTGCATGAATATATTACCGATAGAATTACAGATGAAGCCCTTAAATATCTAGATCAAAGAAAAGATAGTACATTTTTCCTTTGCATGTGGGAATTTGGTGTTCATGCCCCTTTTCAAGGTAAGTTAAATTATGTGAAACAATATGAGAATAAAGTAGATCCGCGTGGTAAACAAGATAATCCCATAATGGCTGCGATGATTAAAAGTTTGGATGAAAGTGTGGGTAGGATTATAGATAAATTAGATGAACTTAAATTAACAGACAATACATTAATTATTTTTTATTCAGATAATGGTGGTAATATGTACGATCTTGTTAACGGTAAAGATGCCACTAATAATTTTCCACTAAAATATGGTAAAGGTAATATACATGAAGGCGGTGTTAGAGTTCCTTGTGTTATTTCGTGGGCTGGTAAAATAAAGCCCAATACAGTTTCAGATGAGGTGATTTCTAGCATAGATTTTTATCCAACATTACTTGATTTGGCAACTGCAAAAGCAGATAAAGATCAAATTTTAGATGGTGTAGATTTATTGCCATACCTCATCAAAGGAAAAAAATTGGAAAGAGAAGCTATTTATTGTCATTTTCCACATTATACCCCAGCAACTAATAATTACCCATCTACTTCTGTACGTAAAGGTGATTGGAAATTAATTAGAGTTTATGGCGAGGGTGAAAATGGTGGTGATGGATACGAATTGTACAACCTGAAAGACGATATTGGCGAAGCCAATAATCTTTCAGCTAAAATGCCTGAAAAAGTAAAGGAATTAGATAAGTTGATTGTAAAACATGTA
>NZ_JBQWIE010000006.1:0-130438 GCF_056745525.1 Parasediminibacterium sp. HNIBRBA5674
GCTTCCCCCTGAAAATAGCATTATTCCTGTTTGCTTTACAGCTAAAGAAAATTAACTAGCAACTTGAGTTAATTATTGGATGGACAAAACCGCCAATACCAAACATGCCGTAACTATGCCTAATAGCAGCGTTTTAAACCGCTATTACGATGCTGACAACGCACCAAGACAAGAGAGCTACAAAGAAGATTATACTCTAGCGAATATTGAAGCAGAAAAAGCATCTGTAGCTACCGTAAAAAAAGTATTTGCACAAAAAAGTAAAGACCTACGCAGTGGTGCCGAAAGTGGTTGGGATTTTAGTACACGATGGTTTGCAGATGGCAAAAACATCAACACCATACAAACCACTAATTTAATTCCTGTTGACTTAAACGGCTTGTTGTACCAGTTAGAATTAACACTGGCTAAATGCTACCAATTAGCTGGCAATGCTGCCCAAGCAAAAACCTTTGAACGAGTAGCTGCCAAACGCAAGCAAGCCATTAACAAATATTGCTACAATGCACAGCGCAATTGGTATTTTGACTATAACATTGCCACCAAGCAACAAAGCACTATCATGACTGCAGCAGGCATTAGTCCTTTGTTTTTTAATTTGGCAGATAAAGCAGCAGCACAAGGCATAGCAAATACTTTAAAAGCCAACTTTTTAAAACCCGGTGGTATGGTTACTACGTTAACCACATCTGGTCAGCAATGGGATGCGCCAAATGGTTGGGCACCTTTGCAATGGATAGCGGTAAAAGGCTTAAAAAATTATCAGCAAACAGCACTTGCCAAAGACCTTGCACAGCGTTGGGTAGCCCTTAACATAAAAGTGTATAAAGAAACTGGCAAGCTGATGGAAAAATACAACGTGGTGAACATTAATTTACCCGCAGGCGGTGGTGAATATGCTGGCCAAGATGGCTTCGGCTGGACCAACGGTGTACTACTTAAAATGATGACTGTTTACAACCTAAAGTAAACTTGTCATGCTGAGGTACGAAGCATCTAACTCAAACGGCTGAAGCAATGCTTCAGCCGTTTGTCTGTTTATTGAATAACTTAATAGAACTACTAAAGATGATGATATAAAAAAGAAAAAAGCACTGTTGAAAATATTTCACTAGCAAACTAGATTGTAAAATGAAAGTGCGAGAAACAATGGCTATAAAGTATGGATATTGGCTTTTCCGTGTATAACAAATGTTGTTTGGTTTTGTAACACTATCTTCGTTAGCACCTATTTTATTACTATAATGATGAAGAAAATAATTTGCAGTTTATTTTTATTATCGGCTACTATTAACTGTGTACTAGCACAAACACCACCTACCTATAATAGTGCTAATATATTGATGCAGCTAAAGAAATTGCAAGTACTTGGTAGTGTATTATATATAGCAGCCCATCCTGACGATGAGAATAATGGCTTACTACCATTTTTTGCCAAAGAGAAATTGTACAGAACTGCTTACTTAAGCCTGACACGTGGCGATGGCGGCCAAAACTTGATAGGTAGTGAACAAGGTGTAGAACTTGGGATGATTAGAACACAGGAATTGATTGCTGCAAGGCGAATTGATGGTGCAGAGCAATATTTTAGTACAGCTTATGAATTTGGCTTTAGTAAAAACCCGCAGGAAGCATTGCGCATTTGGAACAAGGACAAAATACTTAGTGATGTGGTTTGGGTGATTCGTAAATACCAACCAGATGTGATTATTAAACGTTTTCCTGGTGATGCAAGGGCTGGTCATGGGCATCATTCTGCCTCGGCATTACTAGCAGATGAAGCATTTAAAGCAGCGGCTGACCCAACGAAATTTCCTGAGCAATTTAAATATGGTGTAACACCTTGGCAAGCAAAACGCATACTTTGGAACACTTTTAACTTTGGCAGTACCAATACTACAAGTGAAGAACAATTAAAAATTGATGTTGGTGGCTATAATAATTTATTAGGCAAAAGTTATGGAGAACTAGGTGGCGAAGCAAGAAGTATGCATAAAAGCCAAGGTGAAGGTAGACCAAGAAGACGCGGACAAATATTTGAATACTTCACAACCACTGGCGGTACTGCACCCAAAGCCGATTTAATGGATGATATAGATATTAGCTGGCACAGAATTGCTGGTGGCGATGCAATATCAGCAAAAATTCAAGACATTATTGCTACTTATAACATAGAAAAGCCCGAATTAAGTGTAAAGCCATTGGTGCAAGTATATCAAGCGATTAAATTATTACCTGAGAATAATTGGCGTAATAAAAAACTGCAAGAAGTACAAGACATTATAGAAGCTTGCAGCGGTTTGTACGTAGAAGCAACCACCACGCAAAACAGTGTTGCACAAGGTGATGTACTAAAACTTACTAGTTTTTTAAATAAGCGAAACAATGCCAATGTTGTACTTCAAAAAATAAGTACAAAAGGTATAGACACAAGCTTAAACTTAACTGTAGGCGTAAATGTAAATGTGCAATTAAACAGTAGCATTACTGTACCTGCTAATCAAAAAATATCGCAACCATATTGGTTAGAATATCCGCAACTACAAGGCAGTTTTGATGTAAGAGATCAAACGCAAATAGGTAAAGCTGAAAACGACGCGGCTTTTGAGGTAGCCTTTAAAGTAATAATAGAAGGTGTACTATTTACTATTAAACGACCTGTGATGTTCAAGGTTGTAGACCCTGCCAAAGGTGAGTTATATCAACCTGTAGTGATATTGCCAAAAATGGAATTAAATTATGTGAAAGAAAATTTTGTATCGCTTAATGGTAAGCCTGTAGCTACGCAAATACATTTTAAAAGCAACGTAAAAGACAGCACGTTATATCGCATTCAGCAGAATTACTCAACCAACTGGAAATACAGCGCTTCTACCATTACCTACGGCACTTTTAATAACGTTGAAAACTATTGGGCAGGCACATTTACCCCGAACATAAAAACTAGCAATACAACCGAAGTAGCTAATCTAAGCACTAATGATGGTACATACGATGGCTATACCAAAACGATTAGTTACGACCATATACCTACCATTACTTATTTTCCAAAAGCCAAAACCAATTTGGTTAATGTAGATATAAAAATTATTGGCAAAAAAATAGGCTACATTATAGGTGCAGGCGATAAAGTAGCAGAAGCATTGGTACAAATGGGTTACGAGGTCAATTTCTTAAACGAGAATGACTTAACTGACGCTAATCTAAAACAATACGATGCTATTGTAACAGGTGTAAGGGCTTATAACTTGTACGAGTATTTAACCAATAAATACGATGTGTTAATGACCTATATGAAAAATGGTGGCAACTTGATTGTTCAATATGCAAAGAGTAATACAGTAGGCAACAAAACTATTAAAATGGGGCCTTATCCTTTTATTGTAAATGCTGGTTCTAGAGTAACTGAAGAAGACGCAAAAGTGAACTACTTGTTACCAAATCATGCATTACTTAACTATCCAAATAAGATTATAGATTCAGACTTTGATGGCTGGATTCAAGAAAGAAGTACTTACCAAGCAGAACAAGTAGATAGCCACTACGAAGCCTTAATTGGTATGAATGATACAGGCGAGAAACAAGGTAATGGCAGCTTAATTACTACCAAGTTTGGCAAAGGCAATTTTACTTACGTAAGCTTAGTCTTGTTTAGGCAATTACCTGCTGGTGTACCTGGTGCTTACCGCTTAATGGCTAATTTAATTGCACAAGAAAAATAAAAACTTATGCAACAGCGAAAAGGCATTAGTGCGTTTATGCTAATACTAATAGCAGTAGTTATTGGTATTTTTATAAAAAATGTAAAAATTGGATTGATTATAGGCTTATCGCTTGGGCTACTAATGAGTGGATTACTTGGTAGTAGAAGGAAATAAACATCAACTAAAAATCTTAAACTGTACATGTCTCACATACCACTATTTAAATCTTGGCAGCAATGGTATGTATTTACTATTGTAGTGCTAGTAGCAATTATTGGTTTCTTTATTTGGTTTACAAACTATTTTGCATGAGTCAATTAGATTGGATAGTTCTAACTGTTACACTTGCAAGCATTATAGGTTATGGCTTGTACAAAAGTCGTACATCTAAAAACTTAGAAGGCTATTTTTTAAGCAACAGAAGTATGCCTTGGTATTTGGTGCTACTTAGCATTATGGGTACACAAGCAAGTGCCATTACATTTTTATCTGCACCGGGCCAAGCATTTACCGATGGTATGCGCTTTGTACAATATTACTTTGGCTTACCAATAGCCATGGTTATTTTATGCATCACTTTTGTACCATTATTTAGCAAACTAAAAGTATTTACTGCATACGAATATTTAGAGCAGCGCTTCGATATTAAAACAAGAGTATTCACCTCATCGCTATTTTTAATTTCTCGTGGTTTATCTACTGGTATTAGCATTTACGCACCATCAATTATCATTTCTTCGTTACTTGGTTGGGATATTTTTTGGACCAATATTGTAATGGGTGGCTTATTGATTATCTACACTGTAAGCGGTGGTGCAAGGGCTGTTGCTTATACGCAGCAATTGCAAATGGCCATTATATTTATAGGCATGTTTGCAGCAGGCTATTACATTGTACATTATTTACCAAATGGTATTGGCTTTAAAGAAGCCTTAAAAGTAAGTAGTGCCAATGGTAAGCTAAATGTAATAACCACGGGCATTTCGGCAAAAGGCTTTGACTTTAAAGACCGATACAATATTATTAGTGGCGTAATTGGTGGCTTCTTTTTAGCCCTATCTTATTTTGGTACCGATCAAAGCCAAGTGGGTAGATATTTAACGGCAAAAGATAATACCGAAAGTAAACTTGGCTTACTGATGAATGGTCTTGTAAAAGTGCCTATGCAGTTTTTTATTTTATTGATTGGTGCACTTTTATTTACATTCTATCAGTTTAATACCGCACCCATCTTTTTCAACAAATCAGTTGATGAAAAAGCAAAGCAAACTAGCTACAAAGCAGAGTTAGCAACCATTGAACAACAATTTACCAAAGCACAACAGCAGCAGCAAGCACTTACAGCAAGGTATGTAGCTAGTAATGGCATAACTGTAAAAGATAGTTTGCAACAAGCAGGCAAGCAACTTAACAGTTTACAAAAGCAATACAAAACGGCATTAAAAAAAGCGCTACCAACATCTGACACGAATGATACCAACTATGTGTTTCTGCGTTTTGTAGTTGATTATTTACCCAAAGGCTTGGTAGGTTTGTTAATAGCTATCATTTTTATTGCTTCTTGGGGGTCAATTGCAGCAGCTTTAAATGCACTTGCAAGCTGCACAGTTATTGACTTTCACTTGCGTTTTAGAAAACAAAATACCTACGATGCTAATGATGTGGCGCAGTGCGAAAGCGATTATAAAACCTCTAAATACTATACACTTGGTTGGGGTATTTTCTGCATTATTACAGCAGAACTATCTACAGGTATTGGCAGTTTAATTGAAGCTGTAAATGTGTTGGGTTCATTATTTTATGGTGTTATTCTAGGTATTTTTCTGGTAGCTTTTTACCTAAAAAAAGTACAAAGTAATGCAGTGTTTTATGCAGCCATTTTAGGGGAGCTAATTGTAATTGCCCTTTTTATTTTAGACAAATACGATGTGATAGGCCTTGGCTTTTTATGGCTAAATGTAGCAGGCGCATTAGCTGTGGTGGCATTGAGCCTTTTGTTACAGCCTTTTTTACAGAAACGAATACCAAACCAATAAAACCAATAGTATAACCGTATAAAAAAAGCAAAGCAACTTAAGTTACTTCGCTTTTTATTTTCCATTAATGTATCTCATTAATGATGGTCAATTCTTGTAAGCTTAAAGCTTGGTATGTTTGACACAATCAATGGGAATTTTTCTACTGTAACATTACTTGGGTCTAAACCAAAGCCACGTTCTTCGCTTAAGCTAATTTCTTTTAGCCAGAAGTACAATTTCATAATAATACGCTCAAAGAATGGCAACTCATTATCTTGGCTTAAGAATTTTTCGAGTACAATAATTTGGAAATCGCCTACGACATTATTTCTTTCTAGGCTAGTATAACGGCTTGTAATATTTACTTCTTTATTAGATACCAAGTTTTGAACGACTTGTTTCAACATTAGCGTGATTTTTTGCTCTACCCTAAAACCTAGTCTAAATTCAATACGAATCACTTCATCTTTTACAATGTGGTCTACACTGTATTCGCAAGTATAAGGGTCATCCAATACATCAACGTGTACAAACCAATACACATTAGCACGTTTAGGCTTTCTATTTAAAATTGAATAGATGATTTTATGCTCAATCTCTTTAGGATTGTTAGCACTTGTCATGTACACCAAGTGTGTGGCATAAGTAGGAATACTTGTATCCTCGCTTAGTTCTTTCAACATTGGTATATAATGCTGCAAGCGTACAAACTCAACGTAGCGATTTTTAATTTTTCTACTTCTAAACCAAACATACATTACAGCGAACAATGCACCGCCAACTATTAGCGTTACATAACCACCATGAGGAAACTTCTCTAAATTGGCTATCAAGAAAGATACTTCAATGGTGAAATAAGTAGCGAGGTAAACGTATATCCAAATTGGTAACACACGGTGGCTTACCAAGAAATTAGCAAATAAAATAGACGTGCTAATCATACACATGGTAATAGCCAAGCCATAAGCTGCCTCCATGTTAGATGATTTTTGGAAAAATAAAACCACACCTACGCAACCAATAAACAACAACAAGTTAATACCAGGTATGTACACTTGACCTTTCTCATCAGTTGGATAAGAGATTTTCATTTTAGGCCAAAGGTTTAAACGCATGGCTTCTGAAATAAGCGTAAAAGAACCAGAAATTAAAGCCTGACTAGCAATAATGGCAGCCACTGTGGCAATAATAATGCCTACCAACTTAAACCACTGAGGCATAATACCATAAAATGGATTAAAGCCATTTTCTAAAAGCGCAGCAGGAATAATTTGGTCATGATAGGTAGCTAATAACCAAGCACCTTGACCAAGATAATTCAATATCAAGCAGGTTTTTACAAACATCCAGGAAATACGAATGTTGCCTTTACCACAATGCCCTAAATCGCTGTAAAGCGCTTCAGCACCAGTTGTACATAAAAACACAGCGCCTAAAATCCAGAAACCTTTAGGATATACAGTTAATAATTCTATAGCATAGTGTGGGCTTAATGCTTTGAAAATACCCAAGTCATCAAACAAATGACTACAACCAAGTACCGCTAGCATACCAAACCACACAATCATTATTGGACCAAACATTTTACCAATTGACGCAGTACCAAATTGTTGTAAAAAGAACAAAAAGCTAATAATGCCCAATACAATAAAAATGATTGATTGTGTAGTAATCTCATGCAAAGCTGGCAACTGGCGTAAACCTTCAACAGCTGATGTTACAGAAATAGGCGGCGTAATAATACCATCGGCCAATAGTGCCGCACCACCAATCATGGCTGGTATTACCAACCATTTTTTTCTTCGCCTTACTAAGGCGTATAAACTAAAAATACCGCCTTCGCCACGGTTATCCGCTTTCAAGGTCAGTATTACGTACTTTACAGTTGTTTGTAGTGTTAGCGTCCAAATGATACAAGATAACGAACCTAATATCAAGTCTTCCGAAATACGCCTACCGTTGATAATTGAGTTTAAAACGTAGAGGGGTGAAGTACCAATGTCGCCATAGATAATACCGAGTGCTATTACCAAACCGGCGGCAGAAACTTTGTTAATGTGCTTGCTCACAGTAAAAGATTTGCCTTATAAAAAGTCAAAAGTATTGTTAAATTCAATCCACCAAATTAAAAGTTGCTTAGAGAGACTCATTCAACGTGTAAAACGCTATTTTTTTTATACTTTTTTAATATTATTATGAGATTAAAGCGATCAAAACACGGATAAAACATATTTGTTTAACCCCTATCTATACCAAAAAGGCAACATCCAAGTTAAACTTTCAAATAAATCGCTCAAATTTTTAGAAAACCAATAAGAGTTTATCCGATTTCTTTACAATTTTTCATTCCAGTATGCTTCTTCTGCCAATAAAGTTTGCTTACGCAAAACAAGCTTTGAAGGAATATCTTTTGCAAAAATTACAATAGTGATAGTGATATTATACACTAATAAAATTAAAAATATCCAAGAAAAGATTAGCAACTGCAGCACAAAAATGGCTACAATCAGCAAAATCATATAGCCAAATAGTAACAAAGCGCTAATACAAACGCATAAAAAAGCAGCTGTAGATTTTCGTACTAACAATATAAAAGCCGTGATACTAAACAAAAAAATGGCCGTAACTACCAAAGTAATCCAATGGCCTGGCGAGATATATAGATTTTGAAATAAACAAGCAATAGCTAAAACCACACCTGCTACGCCTGCCACAGCGCAAAATTCCTCATCGGCTTTTGTAAGTTGTTTGGGTTGCTTCATTTCAATTGTATTATATTGCTAATATACAGTGCTACTTAAAACAAACCTCATCTTTATTAAAATATTAAACCAATTACTACTTAAGAATAGCTGCTGGCACTTGCTTACAGCCTTTTAATCTATACACATAAAAATACCGCACAGCTTTGCCACTGCGCATTTGGTTAATAACAACTGGCGATTCAATGGTGGTAAAATATTGACCGTAAGCTTCATTTACATTAAACGGTAAGTTTGATGGTACAATACAATAAGCCGCATCACCAATAGCAAGTGGCTGTCGTTCTTTATTCAACCAAGCAAATTTGTGTACATCTTGTAAACCGCCAATACCTAAAATCCTTAACCCAGTTATTTTGCTCGTATAAAATTCTAAATGCCCCGCAGGAAACCATTTACCCACAACAATAGGCGCATTTACAGGCATTTGTTTAGTAGCAATATCTTTTTGTACTAAGTCATTAAAGTTCTTGCTAAAATCTTTCCAGCCACTAATATCCAATGTGGGGCAAAATTCACCGTAATTCTCAGCATCTTGACTACCAAAATTTCTTGGTGCAATTTGTACCGCTAACACACCTACTAGCAAAACAAATGCAACCAAACCGCCAGCAATTTTTATAGCTAAAGGATATAGTTTCTGTGTGATAGTTTCTAAATAAATAGCAGCAAAAAAGTAAAGTGGTAAATAACCTGGGGCGCTCCAATGCGGTAATGTAGGGTTGAACAATGCAATGCCCCAAAACAGTGCAATCATAGGTACACTCATGCAAACCAACCATGCATTAGTAGTGGCTGTAAATAAGGTTTTGCGCTTAATACCTACAATTACAGAAGTAATAATGAGAATAAAAATGGCTGGGTTTTGGTAGGCAAATTCTCCCACAATTTCTTGTAGGAACATATCCCATTGCAGGCTAGTGTGCGTTACCCTTTCTGAGTGAAATTTATAGGTGATAAAGTCGTTAAGAATATTCCAATAAACTATTGGCAATAAGCAAAATAAGGTAATAACAACGGCAACATACAAGCGCCAATTTAGCAACCATTTAATACGTTTGATGAGTATAAATAAACCAAAACCAGCCCATAGATACAAGCCGTGTACTTTACACAAACAAGCCAAGCCAATAAGTAACCCAAGCCATAACCACAGTTTTGTTTGCGATTCTTTTTGCTGAAAAATAATTAGGCTCATAACGTACAAAGCTGCTGTGTACAAAGGCATTTGAGGGCTATCTGGTAAAATAAATAGCCCAGCAATAATACCTGCGTAAACAGAGCAATTGTAAATAAGTGCAGCATACCAACCAGTACGTTCTGTGCTAATAGTTTTGCCTATTAAAAACATAAACCAAGATGAAATAGCACAACCAAAAATAGCACCAAGCCTTAAGGAAACATCATTTGCCCAATACAGATTTAAAGAAGTTAAGCGAATCAAAAAACCAACCATTGGTGGATGATCGAAATGGTTACAATCTGGCTGCAAAGCGTAAGTCCAATAATACACTTCATCGTTACCAAGCTCAACAAAAAAGGCTACTATCACTTTAATGATGATAGTAGCCAGTAGTAAAATATAAAGTTGTCTTTTGTAGTTAATTGCCTGCATACAGCGCAAAGGTAAGCTGCCTAAGGTTGCTTATCAAAAGCTGCTTTTACAGCATCTAAATGATTGATAAACTTTTGTACATCAGAATCGTAACCATATTTCTTATCGCTTAATGCATTGCCTTTTAAGTCCAAAAACATATAAAGTGGCTGCGCATTTAAATTAAACTTCGTCACTTCGTAATCTAAATTTTTGTTGCCAACAGTTAGTACTTTTTCACCTTGCTTATTTATGTATTGTTCAGCCGTAGGCAATTCTGTACTTTCATCTACATATAAACTCACTAACACAAAATTCTCTTTGAAGCGCTTTAATACTTCTGGATTACTCCAAACCTCTTCCTCCATTTTTCTACAATTAGCACAAGAGTGACCTGTAAAATCTAGCATTAAAGGTTTACGTAAAATTTTTGCTGCTGCCATACCTTCTTCTAAGTCAAAGTAAGCAGTAAGGCCAAATGGTACATGTAATTTATCAGTGTACTTTTTAGGTGGGTTTACACCTACGTTTGTAGCCGTTGGTGCACTTGTAGAACTACCAACGGTATATTTTAAATTATCTAAATTAAAATCTTGTGTAGTTGCAGGTGGTATAAAACCAGATAATGGTTTTAAAGGTGCGCCCCACAAACCAGGTACCATGTATAATGCAAAGCTGAAAGCAGCAATTGCAAAGAATAAACGTGGTACACTGATGAATTTTAGATCGCTATCATGAGAAAACTTTAATTTACCCAATAAATACAAGCCCATTAACACAAACACAACAATCCAAATAACCAAAAACACATCTCTATTTAGCAAATGCCAATGGTATATTAAGTCTACATTAGATAAGAATTTCATTGCTAAAGCCAATTCTATAAAGCCAAATGTTACTTTAACTGAATTTAACCAACCACCACTTTTTGGTAGCGATTGTAGCATGGATGGAAAAAATGCAAACAAAGAGAATGGCAATGCCAAGCCTAAACCAAAACCAAACATACCAATGATTGGTGCAATGCTTACTCCTTTTGTACTTGTTTGTCCAAGTAATGTACCTACCAAAGGGCCCGTACAAGAGAATGACACAATTACCAATGTTAAGGCCATAAAAAAGATGCCTAAAATGCCGCCCTTGCCAGCTTGTTGATCCGCTTTATTTGCCCAACTATTTGGTAACGTTAACTCGAAAGCACCAAAGAATGATGCTGCAAACACGATGAAAATTGCAAAGAATAATAAGTTAGAAATAGCTGATGTAGAAATAACATACAATGCTTTATCGCCAAACACTAAAGTAATTAAAATAGTTGGTATAGTATAAATAGCGACAATAGACAACGAATAGATAACCGCATTTCTTACACCTGCCTGACGAGAGCCGCTACGCTTTAAAAAGAAACTAACAGTAACAGGAATTAACGGAAATACGCAAGGCGTAATAATGGCAAATAAACCCGTGGCAAAGCATAATAAAAACACACTCAGCAATGTTTCATCTTTTTGCGTAACATCAGCCTTAACAGATGCTGCTTCTATTTGCACAGAAAATTTCTCTTCTTCACTAGGAAATTCTTCGCCTTTTTTAAGTAGGGCTGCAAATGCACCTTTTAATGTAAATGCACTATCAACTTTCACATGTACCAAATAAGTAAATGATACACTATCGCTGTATAACTTGTAAACTGTGCTATCAGCTGATTTTACCAGTTGTAGTGTACCATTTTCAGTTACAGAATCTTTTACAATAGCCAATGGTTTAGCAGTTGTATCAAGCGTTAAGGCAGATACAAAAGCATCGTCAGCATTTGCTTTCTTGGTAGAAAATAGCTGAGAACCTTTACTAATTTTTGCTGCTACGGTTAGCTGAACGGTTGAGTCGTTAATAGCTTTGGCAGTAAAATTAAACTGCACAGGTTTTGCGTCCTGTGCAGTGCTTATTTTACATACAATCATTGCTATTGCTAGTAATAATACAATATGTCTTTTCATAAATTGTTATTCATTTTTTGTGATGACGTGCTTATTATACAATCATTACAACAATTTGATGTCAAATGTTTTTTTGGTTGGTGGTAAACATTGTTCATCATCACACACCATATATTCTACAGTACCACTTACATTGGTTTTTAAGCCAGCTTTTACTTTTACCAATTGTGTAAATACCACTTTGCCGCTGTAAAATAACACGTCAGTAGAGAAGTTTTTATCGTACACTTTTTCAAGCTTACCAGTTTCTACAACCTTACCGCTGATAGTTACCAATGGATTTTTTTTGAAAGTGATATTGGTAGGTACAGGCCCATTTTTACCCGTATTTTGAGAGTAAATATGCCAAGGTTTGTCAACCGTTGCTGTTAAAATAATTTCATAATCAGCGCCTTTCTTTTTAGCTTCAAATTTCCACGAAACAGGGTTCTGAACTTGTGCCTGTAAAGCCGAGAAACCAACTAATAATAATGCTGTAAATAATAACTTTTTCATGTACTAATTTTTATCTCAATTAATTTAAACCAAGAATTTCAAACACTCTTAGGCCATCTATATTACCTAATGTACGGTTAGTTGCTCTTTCAGGATGTGGCATCATACCAAACACATTACCTGCTTTATTACGTATGCCAGCAATATTCCTTACAGCACCATTAGGGTTTGCTTCTGAATTTATTTCACCACCTTCAGTACAATATCTAAATAACACTTGACCATTAGCTTCAAGTTCTTCAATAGTTGCATCATCTGCAAAATATCTGCCTTCACCATGTGCTATAGGTACTTTTAAAGCGTCAGTTGTGTGTTGTAAAAACACATTTTTACAAATAAATTGTTGGTTAGCATTTTGCAATAACACACCTGGCAGCAAACCGCTTTCGCACAAAATTTGAAAGCCATTACACACACCTAACACTTTACCACCTTTATTGGCAAATTCAACCACAGCTTGCATCATAGGGCTAAAACGTGCAATAGCACCGCAGCGCAAATAATCACCATAACTAAAACCACCTGGTAGTACAATACAATCATCGGTTGTAAACATACTCAAGTCGTTGTCTTTGTGCCAAAGCATTACAACTTCTTTACCAAGGTCTTGTTCTAATGCATCTTGCATATCTCTATCGCAGTTAGAACCAGGAAAAACGACTACGCCAAATTTCATATACTAAATATTATTGTGTACGGTAATAGACGCTGTAAAAGTAATTAGATACCAGTTAAGGCTATTCTAATTTTTAATAATTACCCAATTATTGTGAATAACGGCTGCAATTGCAAGAAAGAACAAAATATTGGGCCACCACATTTTTTTAGGATATACAAACGCATTAGATATTATAGCTGCAAATGGCACTATGCTTAAGGCCGTTGCAAACATACCTGCATCTTTAAAAATAAATGGCAGAGGAATCATTATTAATGCCATTACAATAATAACGCCCCAGTTTTTTCTAATTTGTATCACCATCCTGTTAGTATTGCCATTAAGCATAATAAAACCAGATAAAAGCATTACTGAGATAATACCAACATTTATCCAAAACCAAATATTTTTAGTGAACACTACTTTGGTAAAATGAATGCGAGGCACAAAGCTTTGCCACAAGGCTATTTTATCGTTTAAAAATAACAATGCACCAATAATATAAAATGGCATTAGCACACCAAGCAGTAATACAAGCCATTCGCTTAATACAAATGGACGTACGATAATTAAAGCAAATAATACGATAATAAGCAATAAGGCGGTAGAATGATAACATAAAACAGCCGCACCAACTATCAATCCCGTATTAAATAATAAACTTTTTGGTGAAGGATTGTTGTACAGCTTGGTTAATTGTATAAAGATCCAAATAACAAAACTATTGGCAATTAAGGCAGGTGTAATACTAGCCCATTCTGGAAAAATACCCGTCAGCAACACATAACTCATGGCTGTTGTAAAGCCTGTTTGCGAAAACATCCGGTATTCGTTTAGCAAAATATTTAAACGAATAGCCTGAAGTAGTACAATGGCAATGTACAATAGGCTGATAATAGTAGGCTGTAATTGCTTAATGTATTTTATAAGTACAAAAGAAATAACGCCGCTATCTTGCATTGCAGGCACTGTGGGCGCACCAATAAACAAATGACTGTGTACTGCAAAACACAATAATATCAAGCAAAATACACTTACAAACGACTTGTCTTTAAATAAAAAAACCACTATTACCTACTGTTTTAAAAATGGGTTACATATCTATTTTAGCAAAGCAAATGTAGTTTCTATATTGGCATGGAATAATAATCTGTTTGCTACCTGTTTGTTTTGCTTGTTTTGGCATAAAATCGTAACCTCTATCAAGATTTTTTAGAGTAGGTGCTCTTGTAACTTGCCCTTCTGGGTTAATACTTTGGTCGGTCAAAAGCATTTGTCTTTTTTCTTGTGAGTTAAATAGAAAATGTATTTCGCCACCTGTATTCATAATGCCATAGCCGATGAAGTTATCTGAATTATCATCGTACTGCGATTTTCTAATCACATTCGACCAATCCATTTTACCAGTTGGGTCTACAGACAACACAGCAATATTATCGGCATAATAGCGCACCACATTATTTAAAGAATTGTAGCGATTCCAAGGGTAATTATAAAAGCCAAAAGGTGTGGTATTGTAGTAATAATAGTTGTTAAATCCACTGTTAAATGGTGAGCCAAAATAATCCCAACGGTTATTAGTACCACCTCTTGAAGAAGTATAAACGCTTTCAGCAGCGATGATAAAACCGCCATCTTTTCTCATGATGATATTATGCAAAAAATAGTCGTTAAATGCCATTTTTACGCCCCCATCACTTTTTGCTTCACCTCTTAGTTCATCGCTAAAAGTGATGCTTGTGTTTAGTAATTCTTTACGAGCAATTTTATCGTACAAAAAGCAATACAAACCATCAATATTGCCGCGTCTTTGTTTACTACCGAAAGATGTTACCAAATAGTGCTTATTTACATTGTCTACTTTTACTCTTATATCGTCTAAATACAAGCCTTTTATACGTAAATCTGTTTGCTGTATAGAGTCGCTTGTGGCTGTTTTTTGTAGTAAAGTAACTTTATTAATATTGTCGTTTTGAGCTGTGCCAGATGTTTTCATAAATACCAAATCACCATCATTATCTAGTTGAAATTCGCCTACTACATCATTGCGCTCTGGCATTGCAATAGCGTTTGTTGCTTTTTTAATCAATGCTAAGTCTTTGGTAAACAAAGAAGTTGTGAGGTAATGTACTTTTTCATTTTTGCTATTTACTTTAAGCACCATCAACTTTTGCTTATCATCGCTATTAAGTACAGTATATATTTTATTAGAAGCACTATAGTTTACCTCCGTAGTATCTAACTGAATTGGCTCACCTATTTTCTGTGCTTTAGCATCTAGTTTTACTGCCATGCAATACACAATATTGCGCTTTTGGTATTGGTAAAACATGTAGTAAAATCCTGGATATTGTAAAAAGTCGGCGTTAAAAATGCGCTCTGGCAAAAAGTCAAGTTTTACTTTTTCCATTTGCTTCATGTCGTTATCAAACAAGCAAATGAAGTTCTGGTCACGGTAGTTTTTATACACGTGAAAAGTACCGCTCATTTTACCCATTACTTCAAAATTCATATCACGTGCATCATCACGGTCAGGCTCAGAATAAGCTATTAACTGTGCATGAGCTTTGAAACTTATTATTAATCCTATGGCAAAAAGTACTGCAACAATTTTTTTCATGGCTTAGTGTTTTAACGATGCATCTAAGTATACAATATGTGCATCAATAGGTTAAAAATAAGGGATGTAAAATGAAATAAATAGCAGCAAAGCGTTAAAATACATTTGCTGCCATTTTGAAGTAAAGAGTAGCAATTATCTTACCAAATTTCTTTTAAGGTTACACCAGTTTTCGTCACTTTTAATTCGTGGTTCACCCCTACTTTCAATGCTACATTTTCTACACTATGACTCACAGGAAAATCGTAACAAACAGGAAACTTATAATCTTTTACATGTTGGTTAATGAGGTTATAAACATCTGTACCAAAAGGTATTGCGGTATCTTTTAAATCGGTAAAGCCACCAATAATTAAACCATTCAAATGTTTAAATAATTCAGCACGTTCTAGCTGAATCAACATTCTATCAATATTATACAAATACTCACCTACATCTTCTAAAAACAAAATTTTATGCCTTGTTTTATAGCTGCTGTGGCTGCCAATTAAATGCGCTATAATAGTTAAATTACCGCCTATTAAATCGCCTTCACCTTTCCCTATTTTATTCAAAGGATGACTGCTGCTATTATAATCAGAAGTTTCACCAGCCAATGCATTTTTTAAAGAAGCGATGTATTCATTTTCAAAACCGCCATCATTAAAAGCAACAGCCATAGGTGCATGCATTGTTGCTATTTGATAATGCTGGTAAATATGTGCATGCAGCACTGTAATATCGCTAAAGCCAATAATCCATTTAGGGTTTTTCTTAAATTTCTGAAAGTCTAAATCGTCAATAATTCTACTCAATCCATAACCGCCTCTTGCACACAAAATGGCTTTTACGCTGCTATCGTTCAGCATTTGTTGCAAGTCTTGTGTACGTTGCTTGTCTGTACCACTAAAATAATTGAATTGGTTACCCAAAGTGCTACCAACTTTCACTCGATAACCCCAACTTTCTAACGTTTTAATGCAAGTTTCAGCATTTACCGCAGGCATATAACCGCTAGGGCACACAATGCCAATGGTGTCACCTTTTTTTAAGTATGGAGGAATGGTAATCATATAAGACCGTTAATGATGAGCTGTAATTGTTTAGTTGAAATAGCATTGTTGAACCCTTTTTTAGCCAATGCGCGTTTTAGTTTATTATCCCCTGTCCAAAATAAAGCCTCTAATGCTAGACTAAAGGCAATATAAATCGTATCTTTCTCATCAATATCTTTTGTTAATAAACAAGCCTTTTCTAAATGCGCTACTTCTATTATGTCGTCAGAAAATATTAACAATTGCTGCCTTAGTGCTTGAAACAATGCAGTGAAAGTAGGTGTTGAAATTTTAGCTGCAGCAATAATTCTAGATTGATGTAATTCTATTTCTTGTACAATAAATTCTGGAGCAACAAAATCAATTGCGTCGTTATCATTAAATAGTAAAAAAGGAATGGCACCATTAGGATTAATAATGGCACTTATCAAAATATTGGCATCTACAACTACCGTCATTTTTAGAGCTTCCTTTTCTGTTTCAACTTTTGCCAAGCAGATGCTGTAACGTCTTTAGCCAAAACATTAATATTTTTCTGCGATACCTGAGCAGCAGTAGTAGCGTTTAACTCTAAAAATTCAATGTAGCTTTTTATCTGCTTAATGCCTTTAGCACCAACATTTGCAGAAAAGGAAATCGTAATCTTATTTGCTTGTTTTGCCTCAATTGTCATAACCATTGTTTTAACATATAACTAGATAAAAGTAAGTCACTTTTATTTAAAAATCGTCATCACTAACTATTAATGCTTGTTAAACCTTCCAAGTATTACCATTGAAGAAAAGATACCCATTAAAAAGACTGTAAAATACAGCCTTCTTGTGTAACATTCAACTCATGCACCACACCACATTTTAACGCATAATTATTACGCTGATGGCCCACTGGAAAATTGAAGCAGACAGGATAATGATAGCCTTGTAATTTTTCTTTTATTATTTCGTAAACAGCTTTACCAAATGGCTCGCCACCAACATCTTCTTTTACCTTAAAACCGCCAATAATTAAGCCTGCCAAATGCTTTAGCTTGCCGCTGCGCTGCAAATTCCAAAACATTCTATCGATGCTGTACAAATATTCACCTGTATCTTCTACAAATAATATTTTACCAGCCGTATCAATATCAGATGCACTGGCAGCAAGGCTTTCAAGCGTTTTTAAATTACCACCTACCAATACACCTTTTGCTTTGCCCAATACATTTTCTGCTGTTGGTATGGCATTGTACACCATTGGCGTGCCTAGTAAAGCATCTTTAATAGAAAGAATAGTTGCTTTTTGGTCAGCATCTGCTAGCGACCAATCATCAGGAAAACTATTACACATTTTTGAGTGAATAGTGGCTACTTGGTATTGCTTATGTATATGCGAATGCAACACCGTAATATCGCTGAAACCAATTACCCATTTAGGGTGCTTACGAAAGTTTGTAAAATCAATTTTATCGATAATTCTTACAGCACCATAACCGCCTCTTGCGCACATAATAGCTTTTACAGAATGGTCATCTATCATGGCCTGAAAGTCTTGCAAACGCTCTGCATCTGTACCACCGTAGGTAAAATCTCTTTTGCCAATAGTACTACCAATTTTTACTTGAAAGCCCCAACTAGTTATTTGTGCAACTGCTGGTTCAATATCTTTTAAAGTAATGTAGCCAGCAGGGCTTGTAATGCCAATGGTATCGCCAGGTTTTAAGTAAGGCGGTATTATTAATTTGGGATTTGAATCTCGATACTTATCGGCATGAGATGTATTATGTTTAGCACCAGTTTGCGCCATTGCATTGGCTGCAATTGTTGCGGGTAAAATGGTAGAGAGAAAATGCTTGCGATTCATGTAAAAGGTATTTCACGAATTAAATTAAATTACACGAATTACACGAATTAATTTATTGACGCAAATTGATGGCATCAATTGATAACAGAAAGCAAGCTGCTACTTCCAACCAACCCAAAAACGGTAACATATACCCGTTGAAGGCTTTTATAGCACAATGTAGGCTTGCTATTAACAGCAGTACAATGCCATAACTATGTAAACAATTATTTGTTTAATAATAGCAAAATTTTATTTAGTAGTAACAATAAAAAATGTAGTAGTAACAATATTTTGTATAGTTTAAAAGAAAGTTTATATAGTTTAAAATATAGTTTGTGTAGTTTAAAATATAGTTTGTATAATTTGAAACAAAAAATATTACATTTTAAGAAACTTATAGGCATTTACTAGTACTTTAGCCTAAAAAATACACATATGCCGCGCCGTGAACCAAGAAAACTAAGAAATGTAGCCAACGAGCAATTGCAATTTTACCCACAACGCATGTGGGCAGCAAGAGGTATTATTCACCCAACGGCATGGGCGGTAAAATTGGGCTTTCAAACCAATACCGCTAGCAATATTGTACATGCACGTATTGGCAGCCTTAAATGGGAGCATTTTGAAACCCTCTGTACAGCCCTTAACTGTACCCCTAACGATTTGTTTAGATTTGTAAACAAGCACAACAATTTGCCCGAAGGGCACGAATTGCTAAAACTACAAAGGGAAGAAACCGTACAAAACATACAAGAACAATTGCAACATTTAAGTACAGAAAAATTAGCTGCTTTACAAGCGTTTTTGAAGAGTACTTGAGATGTAAGATTAGCTGCAGGCAATTACATACTTTTGCGCTCTTCGTTTGGCTGCATAGCGAACAGAACGTACAAGTTGTCAGCCTGAGGCGGAACGAAGTTTAATATTAAGAACTAAAAGAGGCAATACTAAAATGGATAATACAATTGACAATAACACCCCTTTAGGGGTTGGGGGCAATACACCAAAAAGATACTTGATTACAGCGGCTTTGCCTTATGCTAATGGTTTAAAACATATTGGTCATTTGGCAGGCGCTTATTTACCTGCGGATATTTATGTACGCTACTTAAAAGCGCGAAAACGTGATGTGGTTTTTGTGTGCGGTAGCGACGAACATGGCACGGCTATTCCTATTCAGGCCATGAAAGAAGGCACCACTGCACAGGCTATTATAGATAAATATCACCCAATTATTGAGCAGAATTTTAAAGATTTGGGTATTCAATTTGATATCTATCACCGCACTTCTGCCCCTTTACACCACGAAACGGCGCAAGAGTTTTTTAAGGTTTTAAATGATAATAACGACCTTGAAATAAAGGAAAGTGAACAGTATTATGACGAAGCAACCAACACTTTCTTAGCCGATAGATATATAAAAGGTACTTGCCCTGTATGTGCTAATCCTAATGCTTTTGGTGACCAATGCGAGAAATGTGGCACATCGTTGAGTCCTGATCAATTGATAAATCCTGTAAGTACCCTTAGCGGTAATCAGCCTGTAAAAAAAGCAACGAAACACTGGTATTTACCGCTAGACCGTCACGAAGATTTTTTACGTGAATGGATTTTAGAAGAACATAAAAATGATTGGCGAGCTAGTGTGGTGGGCCAATGTAAAAGCTGGATTGATGGTGGTTTGCAAGCAAGAGCCGTAACGAGAGATTTAGATTGGGGTATAAAAGTACCTGTAGCCCCCCCACCCCCCAAAGGTGGGATTTCAGAAGGCCAAGATGGCGAGAATGATTATGGATATATGACTGCGGATCCTATGATTTATTCCTTGCTTAAGCAGTTTGTAAATGAGCATCGTAGTAACCCAACAGAAGCTGAAAAAGTTTTGTGGGAAATGTTAAGAGGTAAAAAACTGGAAGATTATAAGTTTAGAAGACAGTACATCATTGGAAGTTTTATAGCAGATTTTGTTTGCTTGTCACATAAATTAATTATTGAAGTAGATGGCAACATACACCAATTGCCAGAGAATATAATTAGCGATAAAGAACGAACCAAAGAACTGAACAAACTTGGTTTCGAGGTCATTAGGTTTAGCAACAACGAAGTCTTGTTCGAAACGGAAAAAGTGCTTGCATTCATCTCTGAAAAGCTCAAGGAAAATGCCTTCAGTGAGGGTGCTGCACAAATCCCCCCTTTGGGGGGCGGGGGGGCTGGCAAAGTGCTATATGTGTGGTTTGATGCGCCAATTGGCTACATCAGCGCTACCAAACAATGGGCAAAAGATAATGACAAAGATTGGCATCCTTACTGGAATGATAAAGACACCAAACTGGTACATTTTATTGGTAAAGACAATATCGTTTTCCATTGCATTATTTTTCCGGTAATGCTGAAACTGCACGGCAATATTTTACCAACTAACGTACCAGCCAATGAGTTTATGAACTTAGAAGGCGACAAGATGAGTACGAGCCGTGGTTGGAGCATTGAAATGGATGACTACATTAACGATTGGATTAAGCCAGAAAATGGTGGTGAAAGTATGGCTGATGTATTGCGCTATTACTTAACCCAAATTGCCCCAGAAAGTAAGGATAGTGAGTTTACCTGGAAAGGTTTTCAAGATGCGAATAACAGCGAGCTTGTAAGCATTTTTGGCAACTTTGTAAATAGAACTTTTGTGCTGATGCACAAGCTGTGCAAAGGCAAAGTACCTGCGTTTCATAATGATATTATAGACGATAAAGACAAGCAACTGATTGTAGATATTAAAACTGTTACCGCAAAAATTGAAGCTTTATTAGAAGGTTATAAATTTAGAGATGCGTTGTTTGAAGTGATTGATTTGGCGAGAAAAGGGAACAAATATTTACAAGAAAAAGAGCCTTGGAAAAAAGTGCCAAAAGATGGCAGCTTACCATTAATTCCTGACCAACAGCAGATTGATAATTGCATGCATTTGTGCTTGCAATTAACAGCCAACTTAGCTATTTTAATACATCCGTTCTTACCATTTACGGCTAAGAAATTGTGCCACATGATGAAGGTAGTAGATAGAATGCTTGAATGGGAAAATGCAGGCAATATTAACTTACTAAAAGTTGGTTACAGCCTACGTGAACCACAGCTATTGTTTAGAAAAATAGAGAACGAAGAGATAGAAGCACAATTAGAAAAATTAAAAAATAAAACAGCCCCCCTACCCCAAAAAGGGGGGATTGAAGAAATCTCAAAATCTAAAACAATGATTGACAATGAAACAGCTAGCCAGAATCCCCCTTTGGGGGTCAAGGGGGCTATAGTATTTGATGATTTTGCTAAAATAGACCTACGTGTAGGCACAATTGTAAGCGCTGACAAGGTTGAAAAAGCTGACAAGTTGTTAAAGCTCTCAGTTGATTTAGGTTTTGAAACTAGAACCATTGTTTCTGGTATTGCCTTGCACTTTAAACCAGAAGAAGTGGTGGGTAAACAAGTGACTGTGGTAGTAAATCTTGCACCAAGAAAAATGCGTGGCATTGAAAGTAACGGTATGATTTTAATGGCTGAAGACAACCATGGCAAATTGCATTTTGTAAACCCTGAGAGTGAAATAAATGCAGGTGCAGGTGTTAGCTAAAAAAATAACAACTTTCTTCATACAGCAGCCTTTGCTGTATGTATTATTACTTTGGGTGAGTGTAATAGCCATTACCTCACCCAATTTTAATAGACCATTATCTAAGCACCACGAGTTCAATCCTTCGCTAGTATTAATTTGTATCGAGAATTGGCAAGCTATTGGCGGCCCACAGCACACACACTTTACACCACTCATTAACTATCAAAATAGCACCGATAAATTACCCGGTTTTTCAACTGATAAGCACAACCAATTTGTAAATGTTTCATTTGGCAACTTGTGGTATTTAGCCCCTTACTATTTTCATCAATTGTTTCATCTTAAGTCTACGGCTGCTTCTTTACAGCTTTACAACCTATTACTGCTGCTTATTTCATTGCTTTTGGTAAATAGAATAAGTCAGATTATTAGTAGTAGTGCACAACAACCTGTTTTACAATTATTAATACCATTGCTTTATGCCACAAGCCCTGTAGTAAGTTGGTTTTGCACCAATGGCTATGTACATGAAGTGGCAGTTTTACCATTTTACTTTTGTGCATTGCTACTGCTTTATAACATTTTTTCGCAGCCATCAATTACTATAACCAAACTTTTAGCATTAAGTACGTTGGTGTTTCTTGGTACTTTAAACGATTGGTTATTTGCACCGCTTTGCGCAGTTACAAGTTTGTATGCCATCTATCTTTTTGTTAAGACAAAAAAAGCGACTTGGCTAGCAATAGTATTCGCTTGTAGTGTTGCCTTTATAGCCGCAATTGCTACCATTTTATATTGCTATTCATTACAAATGGGTTGGCAAGAACTGGTAAATGTATCAGTCAATAGATGGCAAGAAAGAGGACTAACAACAAGTGTTTCAGCGATTGAAATAGCTAAATCATTAGGTCTTAATTATCTCATGAACTATGCAGGGCTACTATTAATACTCATTGGCATTTGCAGTAAAAAAATAAGAGTATCAATAACCAATTTTTTGAAAAACAAAAGTCTGTCATTCTTTTTGATTATCAGCTTCTGCATTGGTTTTATGCATCAACTAATGTTTTTACAGTTTAGCTATATACACGATTATTCGGTGCTTAAATTGGCTTTACCATTGAGCATTTTTTCAAGCTTAATCATTATTCAGTTTAAGCAAACAATAAGATGGGTAATTGTTAGTTGTGTACTCATTAGCGCAATAGCTACCTATTATTACATCAATAGACCAGGTCAAGTTGCCCAAAATGGTGACCAATACAGCTACTTACAAACTTTAGGAAAAAATATTAGCCAAACAGTTGCTAACGATGAAATATTGGTAATTAAAGATTTGGTAATGATGCCACAAATTATGTACTACACAAAACGCAATTACCTCTCTTTTGAAAATGAAACGAGTTGTAAAACCTACATGGCTAAATATGGCTTTAAAAAAGCTTGCTTCATTACCTTAAATAACTGGCAAATTCAATCAGCCACACATATTCAATTGTAATATCAACTCACATTCAAGTACATTTCAAAAATGTTAAGTTTTATTTTTTCTAAAAATAGTTGCATAGCTAACTATTTTTTATTTTAGCTTTGAAACTTCTAAATTAAAATAATCTCTTGCTATATGAAACGTTCTATTAAAAAAGTAGCTGTTCTTGGTAGTGGTGTAATGGGTAGCCGTATTGCTTGCCATTTTGCAGGCATTGGTGTACATGTATTATTGCTTGATATAGTAGCTAAAGGTGCAGAAGAAAGTACTAAACCTGCCGAAAGAAACAAACTTGTAAACGATGCTTTAGCAGCAGCTATTAAAAGTAACCCTAGCCCAGTATTTACTAAAGATGTGGTTAAAAAAATTACCACTGGCAACTTCGATGATAACCTTAAAGAAATTGCTACCGTTGATTGGATTATTGAGGTAGTGGTAGAACGTTTAGATATTAAACACCTCATTTACGAGAAAGTAGAAAAATTCCGCAAGCCCGGCACTTTAGTTACTTCTAATACGTCTGGCATTCCTATTCATTTACTAAGCCAAGGCAGAAGCGACGATTTTAAAAAGAACTTTTGTGGCTCACACTTTTTCAATCCACCACGCTATTTAAAGCTATTAGAAGTTATTCCTACACCTGACACCGACCCTTCTGTGGTTGATTTTCTAATGCACTATGGCGATTTGTATTTGGGTAAAACAACCGTGCTTTGTAAAGACACACCTGCTTTTATTGCCAATCGTATTGGCGTATTTAGCATCATGAGTATTTTTCACATTATGGATAGCTTGGGGCTTTCTATAGAT
Organism: Parasediminibacterium sp. HNIBRBA5674; assembly: GCF_056745525.1. NCBI lineage: Bacteria > Pseudomonadati > Bacteroidota > Chitinophagia > Chitinophagales > Chitinophagaceae > Parasediminibacterium > Parasediminibacterium sp. HNIBRBA5674. Next base: position 24,604 of record NZ_JBQWIE010000006.1, read on the forward strand.
GATATTGATGCATTAACTGGCCCTATCATTGGCCGTCCTAAGTCTGCAACGTTTCGCACAGCCGATGTTGTAGGTATTGATACTTTGGTAAAAGTGGCAAAAGGCGTAGCTGATAATTGCCCTAATGATGAAGCAAAAGCCATTTTTGCAATTCCATCTTGGCTTGAAAGTGTTTTGGCTAACAACTGGCTTGGCGATAAAACTGGTCAAGGCTTTTTCAAGAAAATGCCCCCAACCCCTGAAGGGGGGAAAAAAGATATTCATGTTTTGAACTTAAAAACACTGGAATATCAACCTCGTACAAAGTCAAAATTTGCCACACTTGAAGCAGCAAAACCTGTAGAAAATTTGCAGCAACGCTTAAAAATAGCCGCTTCTGGTACAGATAAAGCTGGCGAATTTTACCGTCAATTTCACTACGCATTATTCTCATACATTTCTCACCGCATACCAGAAATTAGCGACGAATTGTATCGCATAGATGATGCCATGATGGCTGGCTTTGGTTGGGAAATAGGTGCATTCGAATCATGGGATGTTTTAGGCGTAGCCAAAACCGTTGAAGCGATGAAAGCCAATGGTGTTAAGGTTGCTGCTTGGGTAGATGAGATGTTGGCTAGCGACGCTACTTCTTTTTACAAAGTAGAAAATGGTAAGCGCTTGTATTACGATGTAACTAGCAAAACTTACTTAGCAATACCTGGCGGCGATGCATTTTTGGTGTTGAAAAACAACAGCGATAAGCTTGTTTGGAAAAGCAGTGCTTGCAAATTGTACGATATTGGTAACGATGTACTTGGCCTTGAATGGAGCACCAAAATGAACAGCATTGGCGGCGAAGTTTTAGAAGGTGTACAAAAAGCCATTGCCATTGCAGAAGATAAATACAAGGGCTTAGTAATTGCTAATGACGGACCTAATTTTAGTGCTGGTGCTAATGTGGGCATGATTTTCATGTATGCCATTGAGCAAGAATACGACGAGCTTGATTTTGCTATTCGTCAGTTTCAAAACACCATGATGCGTGTGCGTTATTCATCTGTGCCTGTGGTTACAGCACCGCATGGCCTTGCACTTGGTGGTGGCTGCGAAATGAACTTACATGCTGATAAAGTGTGTGCTGCCGCAGAAACCTATATTGGCTTGGTAGAATTGGGTGTGGGCTTAATTCCTGGTGGTGGCGGTACTAAAGAGTTTGTATTACGTGCCTCTGATGAATTGCATGAAGACGAGCCTGATACCAACACACTTAAAAAACGCTTCTTCGATATTGCCACGGCTAAAGTGGCTACTTCTGCACACGAAGCTTTCGATATGGGTATTTTGCGCAAAGGCCACGATGAACTGGTAATGAACAGCAACCGCAGAATTGCCGAAGCCAAAAAGTCTGTGATAGAAATATACGATGCTGGCTACGTAACCCCTACACAACGTACCGATATTAAAGTGCTTGGCCGCTTAGGTTTGGGTGCTATGTTGGCTGGTATTAATGGTATGCAACGTGGTGGTTACGCCACAGAACACGATGCCTTAATTGCCCGCAAGCTTGCGTACGTCATGTGTGGCGGCGATTTAAGCGAAATGACTTTGGTAAGCGAGCAATATTTGCTAGACCTTGAACGTGAAACTTTCTTATCGCTTTGTGGCGAGCGCAAAACCCTTGAACGTATACAAAGCGTACTTAAAAGCGGCAAGCCTGTTCGTAATTAAAAGTTCATCACACCAATTAGAGCGAATTTCACGAATAGCTAAAACACCTTCTGCCTGTGGCAGAAGGTGTTTTATTATTGGTTTATCAGCAGTGGTAATACTATTCAGCACCATAGGCGTCGCACACTGCGTCTATATAACTTTCTTGAGCTTTTATCGCATTGAGTGGTATTATGTAAATCACTTTCTAATATTTTATCAATACACACCTGCAAAGCCCAAATACACCATGAAATAATACTTTGCACAAGTGTTTTGCCCTACTTCACTTTGAAAAAACGCTTTACACACATGCAAAGCCCAAATACACTATAAAATAATGCTTTGCACAAGTATTTTGCACTAGTTTATAATAAAAAGACGTTCCTAAAACAGTATTTTATTATCACATTATCACATCATAGAATCATCAAATTAGTATCATCGCATTAGCCCTACCTTCGCAAAAATTTATTTTTAATGAAACAATTTTTTCTATCAATTGCTATAGTGGCGGCTTTTACAGCTTGCAACAAAGGCAAAAACAGTTATACCATTACGGGTAAGCTTACCAATTTAAAATCAGGTGATGCAGTGATTCTTCAAAAATGGGCTAAAGAAGATAAAAGCGATACTGCAATTGTAGATAAAGATGGCAAGTTTACATTTACAGGTAGTGTGGCAGAACCTACACCTGCATCGTTGGTATTACTAAACACAAAGCAGGGTGTTCAATCGCCTACTATTTTATTTTTAGAAAAAGGTTCTATAACTATTGAAGGCTCTACAGAAGGCACAAACGGCCTTACAGTAACTGGTGGTACTAGCAATCAAGAAAACAACACCATACAAAACATTCTTAAAAGCTATTACCAGCAAATAAAACCTTTGGGGGATTCTTTACAAGCCAAAATGGCTAATAAAGACACCACCAATATACAGACACTAGAAGCTAGATACATGCAACTAGAACAAGGGCAAAACAACGATGTGATGCGTTTTATTCAAACAAACACCAAAAGCCATGTTGCTGCGTTTTACGCCTTTTTATTTTTCAATAATTCTAATAATGCAGTAGCTATTGATGGTGTGTATAGCAAGCTAGACAAAACAGTTCAGAGCAGTTATTTTGGCACAAAACTTAAAGAAATTAGCGACCGCATTAAAGCAGCCGATGTTATTGGCAAGCCTGCACCTGATTTTACCCTACAAACACCCGATAATAAATCGGTAAGTTTATCATCACTGAAAGGGAAATACGTATTGGTAGATTTTTGGGCTAGTTGGTGTGGCCCTTGCAGAAAAGAAAACCCAAATGTTGTAAAAGCCTACAATCAATTTAAAGACAAAAACTTCACCATTTTAGGCGTTAGTTTAGATGAAGATAAAGCTGCATGGCAAGCTGCTATAGCAAAAGATAAATTGACTTGGACGCATGTAAGCGACTTAAAAGGCTGGCAAAGTAGCGTGGTTGCACCTTATAATATAGAAGCAATTCCTGCTAATTTTCTGCTAGATAAAGACGGTAAAATAATAGCAAAAAACTTACGAGGCGAAGATTTAATAAGTACACTCAGTAGCATTATTAAGTAGTATAAAAAAGGGAAGCAATTGTTGCTTCCCTTTTTTAATATGGTTATTTACTTTGCTTTAATCGTTCATCATTTAAAGCATCTACCTGCATCTCTTTGTTGTAATTAAATATTCGGTAAACCGCCCAATGTTCTGTTTCAAACATAATTTCTGGTGAGAATTTCTGTTGAATTAACATCTGCTTAAAATTGTAAGCATTCAGTACGCTAAAGGTTTTAAGTATGTTATTGTTTTTAGCAATTAATATAAACCTAGTACCAGCAATTGGGTTTTCTACAAGTGTAATAAAGTTTTTGTTTAAAGGTAATATCACACCATTCAAGTCTTTTAAGTGAGCTATTACTTTAAATGCTGCCGCATCATCAATTAACACTTTATTCTCTTTGGTAGCTATTGAGGATATGTAAGCGGCTATCTCAAACTCTTCATTTATCGTTTTTGTACCAAGCCAGTTTTTATAGTCCTTTATTGACATGTAGAAAGTGCTTTCTTCTGCATCATCTGTATTTTTAAAGTAGTAAATACCTGTAAATACATTTAACAAAGCCACCGAAAACACTAAAAACCAAGTTACTTTTTTACTATACTTTTTACCGCCATAAACTGTTAAACCTAATAAACCAAGTACCAAAAAGATCATGTAATACTCGATAGTAAAATTGTACTGTAAGTTTATTACAAGAATAGAAATTAAAATAAACGGTGCTAGTAAGGTTAATAGCTCGTACAATTTACCCTTATAATAGAAAAACGCTAGAATAAGTAAAGGGTTAAGCAATAACACATACGCCTGAAATAATAATTGCGACTGCCTTGTTACGTTTTTAGCATTACCGTTACTAATTACCTCACCAATCGGTACATTACCTATCACGTGCCAGTTTGCATACTGACTTGTAAGAAAATAAGTAGAGTTACCAGCGTGTGTTTGGTTTAACACTTGGAACAAAAAGATGGCACCAAAAGGTAACAAGAAGATGATGATATAAATAGCTACCGTTCTATTGGCTAGTTTTCTTCTCTGAGAGACATTATTAACAGATTGAAAATATTGTAAAATAGCAGGTTGTTCTTTATTAATTTTTAAACCTTCTAAAGACACTAAAACGATAAAAGGGAAAAAAGCTAATAATAACCACAAGAAATTGTAATCACAAAATATTAAGCAGGATAAGTAAATACTTGCCATTGATAAATAGAAAGTTGTTTGTGTTTGATAGTAACGAAACAAACTTCTAAATACTAAATAAAAGCATATTAAAATAGCAGCTACACCTCTACCAGAAATGGCTGCATAAATGAGGCCTGGATGTAGAAAGAATAACAAGGTTACAACAGGTACATAAACGATAGCAGGAATTTTTGACGAATACTTAAAGTCGTTTATTATGATATAGAACAAAGCTGTTGTAATAGCTATTGATGCCAAAATAGGCGCAAATAGGTAACCAAACGGTGTAAATACCAATGATGACAAAAATACTAAACTAGGAAAAGTAGTACCAAGTGTTAATAGATTGCCTTCATCACTCTCAAACAATACCTTTAGCTTCTCAGCAATAAACAAGTTTTCAGAATGTTCGTAGCCAGTGCGGTGCAATATCCACGACATAATGAGGTAGTACATTAGTAAAGCCAATGCAAGTACGCCATTAATATATTTTTCAGCTATTTTCTTCATTCAATTTTTAATCGTGTGTTACTACCTGACTGGTAGAAGATAATTTACTTAAACCATGGTTGGTTTTTTCCCAATAGAAAGGTTTTGTAATTAACTGCCACAAACCTTTGTAAGCCGCTCTAGAGTGCATTAACCAGTAAATAGGATTTAATGCAGAGAAAAGAATCAACTCATAATATCTTCTCTTAAACACGGCCAACATATTTACATAAATCATCAATACGTTACCAGCAATGAAATTGAAGATAGAAATATACAATACCCAATCTGGAAATAATTTATTTACAAATGTCCATCTGAATATGAGGTACATCGCAAAAAAAGCCAACAATATTGGGTACAACAAGAACGTAAATGAGGTACCACCAATAAAGAAGTTAAAGCCAAAGAAACCTTTCCAACCTACCCTTCTTACTAGCTTGGCAGGGTTGCGCATGTGCACAAGGTAAGTTTGCATATAACCTTTAATCCAACGGCTACGCTGACGAATCCAATTAAAAAATTCATTATTTGCTTCTTCAAGCGTTGTACTATTTACCACCCCTACTTTCAAGCCTTTATCGTACACACGTAATCCCAAATCGGCATCTTCTGTTACGTTAAAAGGATCCCAAGCACCAAGTTCTATTAACTTTTTTAGCTTAAAGTGATTTGACGTACCACCTAAAGGAATTGGAATATCCATTGTTTCCAAACCTGTCAACATATAATCAAACCAATAAGAATATTCAAGTGTGAACATTCTCGTTAGTAAGTTCTCATTCTTATTGAAATAGTTTAAAGCACCTTGCAATACCACAAACTCTTCTGGTAATTTCCTAAACTGGCACACCACTTTTTTCAATTGGTCAGAATCAGGAACATCCTCAGCATCATAGATAGCCAAGTACTCACCACGAGAAAAGTGCAAGCCATAGTTACAAGCTTTAGGCTTAGTTTGTGGTTGGTGCGCAGGACATACAATTACTTCAAAGTTGGCAGGGAAATCCAGATTTCGCACCGCATTCAACGTTTTATCATCTACCTCTTCAATCAATAATTTTACGTCAAGCTTCGCTTGTGGGTAATCTAAACTACGCAAATTCCAAATTAATTTACGTATAAGTTTATCTTCTTTAAATACTGGCAGTAAAATAGTGTAAACAGGTAATGTAGCTTCGTTTACATTTTTAATTTCTTCTTTAGAAACTACCTCATGTAACTCTGACTTAGAACCTGTAAGCGCCAAATACAATTTAAACAAGATAGAAAACAAGAAGAAAACGCTTGAAAAAAGGTTGATAGCTATGAAAGTAGGCTTAAAAAAAGCGATAAGTAGCGCTAGAGTAATACCAATCAACCCAAAAATGAAATACAATTGGCTATCAGTAAATGTAATTAACCCAGAACTGTCTGGATCTTTTTTCATTAAACTAAATACAGCTTCTTTTACAAAAAACCCACCACGTATTGTGTGGGCCATCCAGGTGATATCAAGATCTGATGTTGCTACAAACTTTAATGGACATCTAAACTTTACAGTTAAACTTACGGCTAGTTTTTCGTCAAAAGGGTCTGCTACGGCAATCAAAAGTTCGCCAGTAGGTAATTTTCTTAAGGGCAGATACAGAAAAGAGTTCATGTGTGACACCTCACATTCTTCAATGTAAGATTTATCCATTTCTTCATTACGTACATCTATAATTTCGTATCCTTCTTGTGCAAGAAAGGCTACATATTCTTTACGTTGCAAAAAACCAAAATTCAAGGCAGCTTTAATAGGTGCATAGCTGTATGTATCAGCTATGTCACCTACCGCTATCAGCTTGTCTTCAGCAAATACTGCAGCCTCATTCATTTTATGTAATACACAACGATTCATTATATCGGCAGCTTAGTATGGGTTGAAACTATAATTCTCTAAATGTTTCTTGAGATTCTTTTACCTTATTTCTTACAAAGAAAAATGCTAATAATACTAATACTAATAAGCCTATAAGAATAAACCATCTGAATTTCTCCCAGAAGATAGCGAATGTATTTTTATCGCCTTTATAGCTTACTACATCATTGCCTTCGGGTAATTTAAAGAAATAATTGCTTTTACCACTACCTTGTGCAATACATACATTACTTTCAATTTCTGTAAGCTGTGTGCTAAAGTTTTTAATCACACTCTCAAAAGCAACTTTATTGGCACTATCACCACCTGTAGCAGTAATTAATAAAATGGTGCTTCCTTTTTCTCTAAATATTTGTGCTATACCGCTATTAGAGTAATCATTAATAGAATATTCGTTTGATTTACCATCTTTATCTTTATACAACTGGAAGTCTTTATTAAATTGTAATGGTAGTTGTGTAAACTTCTTTACAAAATTATCTTCTCTATTTACCAAGGCAATTACGTTGTAGCCTTTTAAATCATCCAAGTTTGTTTTATCAGAAGATACTAATGGTGGTACAATTAATCTGTTGTAATTAGGATTAAAAGGTGCATTTAATTGATAGAACAATTCACCAATTGATGATGATAAGTTTGAATTATATAAGGCTGGTGATACAACAATTTTTGTAGGTACTTTTCTAAATTCAGCAGGGAAATTGAAGAAACTATAGAATCTATTTTCTTTTTCGCCAGAGAATGTTAAAATAGATGTTTTAGTATTTACAAAAGCAAAGAAATTGCTGAAACCATCTTTACAAATGTTAGTACCAGGGTGAAAACGGTATTCAACTTCTAAAGTATTGAATTTGCTAAGCATGTAAGGCTTAAGGTCAATATCTTCAATAAAATTGCTTCTATTCATCAAGTTAGCATTGTACACTAAGTTTTGATTTAAATAGATGTTTAAGAAGCCTCTATCGTCTGGTTTTAATACAGAGAAGTAACTTTCTAAGTGGAAGGTTAATTTACTAGGTATAGCATTAAACTCAGTTAAAGAGAATACATATTTTGATTTTAGAGAACCAATACCTTCTAACAAACCTGGTGTACCACCAAGACTTTCTAGTGAAGTAATTAAAGGTGATTGGTTATCTACAGCAGCATAGCTTGGTACAGCCTCGTCAATAAGTACTTTTTCAGAGAAAGAACTACTTAAACGTCTATTACTGGCTAATGTATTAATCGCTTTTCTATAACCTTCTGCATCAGCACCAGTTACTACTAATACGGTTCTTGTGCCAAGACCTGTATTTACTCTAGCTAAAGCAATTAAACCTTGTTTAGCACCAATAGATGGTATTGCTTGTCTTACAGTGTATGGCAATTTGTCTACAAGACCAGTTAAAATACCTTGTGGTAATGAATCTTGTGGGCTATAAACACCTGTGTAGACTTTTTTATTACTAGTAGTTTGTTTTAAAATAGTATAAATGATACCACCAGCAGATAAGTCATCCAAATCAGCAGTAGCAGGTGAATACACAGAAGAAAACTCCTGAATCCACTCTTTCAAGCTTCTTTGATAAGCAGAACCGCTTTGACCAACAGCACTTACGTACGATGAGTTTTTGATGTTTAACCAAACGGCAGCATTGTCAATATCTTTACAATATTCGTCACCAATACTCATTTTAGCAGCTACTTTAAGCTTGATAAAACGACCATCAGGTTGTAAATATTGAGAATCTAAAGGCACTACAATTGTAATGATGCTATCAACAGGTGACGCCTGAATACGTCTTGTTTCTACAGGCGCATCTTTTAAACTTACAATTATAAACGAGTTGTTTGGGTTTAATACCTGAGATGCAGATATGTGTAGTACTAATTTACTTTGGTTAACGTTGTCATCTGGCTTTATTTTAATAAAGTAACTTACAGAGCCCGTAATACCTTGAATAGATACATCATCGTACCCCATGGATTCGAATGTTCGGACTGACTGTGCATTAATTGCACTAATAAATAAGAAGAATAAAGCCGATAGCAAAAATTTCGCTTTCATATTGTGTTCTGTTTACGGGATAAGATTAAATTCCAAACGGTAAAAGTTTCCGATGCTTTCTTCACTGTTATAGGTGATTTTACCACCCATTTGCTCGGTTAATTTTTTTACTACAGAAAAGCCTAAGGCAGATTGTGTAGCAGTTTGTTGAGACTGATTAATGTTTTCTAAGTTATTAAATAGTTGATTAAGCTTTTCCATACCTATTAATTTACCCTTATTGGTAATTTCAAGTACGGCTTTGTTATCACGCTTGTGCGTATAAATAGCTATTAACGAATTACTTTGTGCATATCGTATTACGTTAGCAAAAAGTTTATCAATTATTTGTTCTAAGAATGCTTTATCTACTTTTAACAACAATGGTGAGGCATCAATATTCAGTAATAATTTTATCTGCTTCATTTGTGCAGCATTATTAAGACTGGATACTGCACCTTCGACAGTTGCACCTAAGTTTACCTCTTCAGTTTCGTAAGCTACTTTAGTGCTATCTGTTTCAGCTGAATTTGCCAACTTATCAGATAAGTATTTTAACTTATCATTTCCCACACCGATATAGCTTAAAATTTCTTTTTGCTCACCTGTAAGGTTGCTACCAGAGTTTTTAAGCATATCAAGGGACATTTGGATAGAACCTGTAAAGTTTCCAAAGTCGTGCATCATCATATTTAAAGTATTATAGCGATAATCACTTAACTTCTGTAGCTTTTTATTAATGCCTTCAATTTCTCTTTTTTGATCTACAATTTTTTCAGATTGTTCAATCAACTGATTATTAGCATTTTCAATTACTATACTTTTCTCAACTTCTCTAGTAATTAACAAATAACGGTTATAAGTAATTAAGCAAGAGAAAAAAGCGAGTACAAAAAAAGCGCCACCACCATTAATTACCATTGTATCGTATCCATCAGTTTTATTAAATATTTCAAAACAAATAATCAAGGCAACAATACCTAAAGCTAGCTGTAGAATAGAATAGACTGGCTTCCAAAAAATAGTAATATTGAATAATAAAACCACAATACCAAATAGCAAAAAATAAGGCAACATGTGTGTAGGTGATACAATAGCACAAATACCGCCGTTTAATATCATATTGATACCGCCAAACACTGTAGCAGTTTTATAATATGGCCACTTACTTTTACTACCAAACAGATAGACCACATATGTAAATATGGCTACAATTAATCTAATAAATAATAGATTTACCCAGTCGTGGGGCAAAAAAATGTAATCTAATAGCCAAAAAATAGGCAATGAAAATATTAATGACCAATGTACTACATTGGCAAAGTATTTTCCTTTAACCATCAGTTCTGAGTTTAACTCAGATTGGTCTATATTTACATTAGAAAGTTTATAGTCGTTTACCATATAATATACTCTACAGTACTAAATTCAAATTTGCGTGAAAATAGATTTTAAATACATCAAACTTACATTACTATTTGCCATTTTAATTTTTTCATCTTCACTTTTTGCTAACACTGTGGATAAGTGCAAAACAACGAATAATCAATATCAACAAATACCCCTAAACCTAGGGGGTGGCGTAAACCTCTCATTACTTGAGCATACCTGGGAAAATGCAGCCGATTTACTAAATACTAATATAGAAATCAAATTAAAACAAATTAAAAATATTGGCTTTAAAACAGTACGCTTGCCAGTTGCTTTTGATATGTTTTTACAGCCTAACTCATCCAATTTTCAAATACAATTAATTGATAAACTGGGTGACACTTACAATAAATGTAAAGCACTTGGTTTAAATTTAGTTATTACATATCATTACGGAAAAGTATATTATGGTAGCACTAATCGTTTTTCTGAACGTGATAGAATTTTGTGGATGTGGAAACAGATTCAAAATAAATTTAGAGGCATGGGCTACAACGATTTGTTTTTTGAGTTGTACAACGAGCCAACCGAAGACCGTAGTGCATGGAAAGATGATGTAACTTTTTTAGTAAATGGTTTACGCTGGGAAGACAAAGAGCGCATCTATATTATTGGTGGCACTAATTATAATAATGCAGATGAATTGCTCGATTTGGGCAAATTGAATGATGATAAAATATTATACAATATTCATTTTTACGAACCATTTCTATTTACCCACCAAGGCGCTGAATGGGCAAAAGATAAAACCTATATTACCAAAGTACCATACCCTTACAACAAAAAAAAGATGCCTGCCATTGCAGACCAAGCAAAGGGCACAACTGTAGAACAAGATTATTTTAAATACCCAGCCGAAGGCACGAAAGAATTTATTGCACTGCGCTTGCGCCGCATTGTAGATGAGTGTAAGAAAAGAGACATGCAACTCATTTGCACCGAACTAGGTGTAATTGATTTAGCAGATGAGAAATCTCGTAACCAATATTTGGCTGACGTTACAGATATTATGCAATCACTCAATATTCCTGTAATGCTTTGGGATTACGATAGAAATTTTGCCATTAGTAAAAATGGTAAAGCAATTAAAGGCATTAAAAGCTGGCTCAAAACAAATAATTAGCATAATAATTGTACACCTGGTCTTTTTTTACTGAAAGTGTATGAAGCCAATTCAAAATATAATTAAGAAAAATATAGAAGCCAGTGCTAATGATCAACAACCATTAAGTAGGTTTCAGGTAGCCAAAAATTTTAGAGAACTACGCTTAACACTTAGGCGCTGGGTAAAAGAAGGTATACTAATAATAGCTGGTATTTTTTTGGCAGCTTTTGGGTTAGAAAGTTTTTTACTACCAAGCAAATTTATTGATGGCGGTGCTACAGGTATTGCCTTGCTTATTTCAGAACTCAATGCTTCCTCTTTATCGCTTGCATTAATTTTGGTAAATCTTCCGTTTGTATTTCTAGGTTATAAAATATTGGGTAAAGAGTTTGCTGTAAAAGCCATTTTTGCCATTACAGGCTTGGCCATTGTTACTGCTACAGTTCATTTTCCTGATGTTACACACGATAAACTTTTAGTAGCAGTTTTTGGTGGCTTCTTTTTAGGTGCAGGTATTGGGCTTACTGTACGAGGTGGTGGCGTACTTGACGGTACAGAAGTATTGGCTATAGCAATTACCAAAAAATCGAGCCTTACCATTGGTGACATTATCATGTGCATCAATATCATAATTTTCGCTTCGGCTGCTAAACTATTATCAATAGAAACAGCCTTGTATTCAATGATTACCTATTTATCTGCCTCAAAAACACTTGACTTTTTTATAGAGGGTATTGAAGAATACACAGGCATTACTATCGTTTCATCACATAGCGGTGAGATAAGCAACATGATTGAAAACAAGCTCGGTCGTGGTTTTACCATATACAAAGGCAAACGAGGTTTTGGTAAAAAAGGAAGTACTGGTGATGTAGATATCATTTATACTGTAATTACACGTTTAGAAATAAGTAAACTAAATGGTGAGATTGAAAAAATAGATCCTTATGCTTTTGTGGTAATGCAAAGCGTAAAAGATACCAAAGGCGGCATGATTAAAAAGCGTTCTTATAGCCATTAGAAATTAGCTTGTAACACTTTTCTACTCAAGTGTTACAAGTGTTTACAGCGCCAATGCTGTCAGTTTTCTGCATCCAAATACTATTTACTTCACTTATCAAATTTTGAATTTGAATAATTATTCATCAGTATCAACTTTACCCTATATTTATCTTAAATAACTAAAACTCGCAGATGGAATCAATATTAGAACTTTCAGGCATTACCAAAAGCTACGGTAAAATACAAGCCTTACAAAACGTATCATACCAAGTACCAAAAGGTAGTGTTTTTGGTATTCTTGGCCCAAATGGTAGTGGCAAAACCACCATGCTTGGTATTGTATTAAATGCATTGCAAAGCGATAGCGGTAGTTTCACATGGTTTGGCCAACCAGGTAGCCCTGCTACAAGGCAGCGTATTGGTTCATTATTAGAAACACCCAATTTCTACCACTACTTATCTGCGGTTGATAATTTAAAAATTACACAAGCCATTAGCCATCGTGGCAATGAAGCCGATATTCACAAAGCCCTCGAAACTGTAAAACTAACCGAACGTAAAGACAGCAAATTCAGCGCTTACAGCCTTGGTATGAAACAGCGCTTGGCAATAGGTGCGGCACTTTTAGGCGACCCTGAAGTAATTGTGTTTGACGAGCCAACCAACGGTTTAGATCCTGTAGGTATTTTAGAAATAAGAGAGCTGATAAAAGAACTTGCTAGCCAAGGTAAAACCATCATTATGGCTAGCCACTTGTTAGATGAAGTGGAAAAAGTGTGTACGCATGTTGCTATTATGAAACGTGGTAAGTTGCTTACCGCAGGTGCTGTAGATGAAGTTTTGGCAAATGAAGACATTGTAGAAATAAATGGCAATAACGATGAGGGTTTACAACGTTTGTTTACCAATTATCCTGGTGTTACGCAAACAAAAAGCAATGGTAGTCACTTACAATTGTTCTTCACATTTGGCACGGCCAATTTAGAAGCCATTAACCAACACTGCTTTAACAATGGCATTGTATTAAATCATTTGCTGCTTAAAAAGAAAAGCTTAGAAACCAAATTCTTTGAGTTAACTAACGACTAAGCACGAATTAAAATCTTGCAGCTTGAGCCCTGTCTCTTGAATCTCAAATCATAAATCTCAAATCATACATCTCATGTTATCTCTTATAAAAATAGAATGGCTTAAAATAAAAAAATATCCTGCCTTTTGGTGGATGCTTGGTATTGTAGCGCTTACTTATCCAGGTGTAAACTTGTTATTTTACAATGGTTACCAACAACTAACTACTAAAAAAGACTTTACAAGTACTATTGCTAAGCAATTATTTGGCAATCCATTTGCCTTTCCAGAAACTTGGCATTCGGTAGCATTCTTCTCTTCTTGCTTTGTAATTGTACCAGCTATTTTAGTAATTATGATGATTACTAACGAATATCAATACAAAACACACCGCCAAAATGTAATTGATGGCTGGAGCCGCAACCAATTTATTACTAGCAAAATATTAGATGTTGCCATTATTACTATTGTTGCTTCTATTATGTATGCGGCTACAGCTACAGGTTATGGCCTTACTGTTAAAGAAAATAATACCGCACCTTGGAGTGAAGAAATTAAATACATACCATTGTTTGTGTTGCAAACTTTTGCACAGCTAACCATTGCTTTTCTACTTGGCTTTTTAATAAAAAAAGCGTTTATCGCCTTGGGCATTTTTGTTTTCTACTTTGCTATTGTAGAAAACATCATTATCGGTCTTTTTAAGTTCAAAAAAATACCTGGAAGTAGATTTTTCCCACTCGAAATTTCAGACAAACTAATTCCTGGACCTAAGTTCTTTGGCCGTTTTGATGAAGAAGGTTACAAACTTGCCTTATCGCAAATTAATGAGCACATTGTGTACACCATTGTACTCACAGTAGCTATTTGGGCTTTGTGCTACTACATTTACAAGAAAAGAGATTTATAATTTTTAACCTATTTATTAGCTATGCAAAAGCTACTATTTAGTATCAGATTATTACTGTGTCAATATGCTGTAAACCCACTGTTTTTAATAAAAATAGACAATGGTGTTGCTACCAAAATATGTGGCCAAGTAAAGCCGGGTTTTCTAGCAGACTGTTTAGAAATCGCTAACCGCAATGAGATACACCAAGGCTTTGTATTTGCTACAACAGGTGCTTTTAACAAGCCAGTTGTAAAAGCATCACTTAATGTACCTAAAGATGTATTGCAGCAACTACGAAACGCCTACGGTTTTTAGAACTCTATAAAACATTTACCAATAAAATGGCTGCTAAAATTTAGCAGCCATTTTATTTATCTTCATGGAGCAAATTCCTCACTTCTCACTTCTCACTTCTCACTTCTCACTTCTCACTTCTCACTTCTCACTTCTCACTTCTCACTTCTCACTTCTCACCTCATATTGGTACCACCATTCGTTTGTTATTCTGCATTATTTTTTCTGGTATTGACGCTAAGATGCTTTCCTTCAAAGCCTCTACCAATCTACGTTTTACAAAATCTCGATGTGTAATAATGCTTACCTCACGTACTGGTGCTGGGTGCTTAAAATGGCGAATACTTTTTTGTTGCTTCACAGATAAATCCATGGTAGCCAATTCTGGTAAAATGGTGATACCATCATTTAGTTCTACCATTTTACGCAAGGTTTCTAAGCTGCCTGCTTCGTATTCAAACTGCCCAAAATCAGTACCACTTTTGCGTAGCTCGCACAGGTTCACAATCTGACTTCTAAAGCAATGTCCTTCTTCAAGCAACCATAATTTATTAGGGTCTATATCAGTAGGTAGCATGTATGTTTTTTTGTAGGCCGAATTTTTATGGCTCACGTAAGCTATCATTTCTTCGTAAAATAAAGGCTCTTCTTTAATGCCTTTCTCGTTAAGCGGTGTTACCAATAAACCGACATCTATTCTACCCTCACGTAAACGATGGATTAATAAATCGGTAGTTAGTTCATTTACCAACAACTTTACATGACTGTATTTTTGGGTAAATGCAGGTATAAACAATGGCAGCAAATAAGGCGCTAGCGTAGGAATAATGCCAATGCGCAATTCGCCATGCACAATGTTCTTTTGCGTGTCTACAATTTCGGTCATTTGCTTGCAAGCACTCATTATTTTTCTAGCTTGTTCTAATATTTCATAACCAGCTTCTGTAGGTATTACAGGTTGTTTGCTTCGGTCAAATATTTTTACGCCAAGCTCTTCTTCTAGCTTTTGTATTTGCATACTAAGCGATGGTTGCGTAACAAAACAATGCGATGCTGCTGTGGCAAAATGCCTGTAGGTATCTACGGCAATAATATATTCTAGCTGTACAAGTGTCATAATTTACTACGATAATAGCTTAAAGCTATCAAAGATAAAAATGAATAGCTAGAGAAGTGTTTGATTATTTAATCGCCTTAGATAGATAATAATGACTATCCACTAAAACTTCGGTATGTTCAGTAATCGCTGCTTGAGTTTCCCTCAATAAGAGCCAACCTTTTTATAAACCTTAGAACAGCTATAAGGTAATAGAGCAATAATCTCGTTTTTAGTGATTGAAAATCATAAGGTTATTTCTAGCTGTATAAAATGTTAGCGACACGCATCTCGAACGCTAGATAAATAGGATTTCAAATCCTGCAAATCACACCAAGCCAAATGCAGGCAAGACTACGCTACTATAAAGCCGCATAGCGAACAGAACGTACAAGTGTGCGACGCAACAGACGCTTAATAGTAGCACTAACGCAAGTAACACAACTATTTTAAAAAGAGAAATGAAAGCTGCCGAAAACACCAAAACGGTCTACAGTTTCTTTGGTTGGTGATGGTGACAAAACACGCCACACAAAATCTACTCTAAAAAATTGCAGGATATTATCGATGCCTGTTCCAAGCTCTAGATACGTTTTATTATCTAAGTTTTTAAATGGAAAACTGCCCACAAAATTCAGTTGTTGGTTGGCTTGAGACAGATTGCCAATAACGCCACGAGCCGTCCACAATTGGCGCCATTTTAACTTGCGTGTAAGCGGCGTAAACCTAAACAAACCTGTACCTACATTGTGCTCAAGATTAAAGCCTGCATAGCTATCGGCTATGTATTCAAAGCGGTTCATCAAGTTAAAGGCTTGCCTGTTAAAGTAGTGTGCCTCGTTGCCTGGCAAAATATCTAAAAAGCTGTAAGCGGCTGTACCAAAGGTTTTGCCGGCAAAGAGGTTGTAATAAATTTTGCCGTAAGGCGCTACTTTTAAAAAATCTCGCACCGATAGATTTACCTTATCGTATTGGTTACCGCTACCAAGCACGCCATCAAAAGCATGGGTGTAGGTAAAGTCAACAATAGGAAAATCGCTACCCAAACTAATGCGGTTAAAATTGTTTTCAAGTGTACGTTCAGCATAAGCATAACGTAGGCGTACACTGGTTTCAAACGTATTGAAAGCATTGGGCTGTGTGAAAAATTTATCGTCAGGCAAATTGGCCAAAGGCTCTAATTGTTTTTGTGTTACAGACAAGCCAAAGCCTAAACCTTTATTGGTTTCTTGGTAGTATTCTATCTTCTTTTCCTCGGCACGCTGAAACTTTTGTACAATGTGGTTGCGCCTTAAAGCGGCAGCAAATAAATTATCATTGGCAAGTTGGTCGTAACGTGTTTGGCCATTATCCATATCGTTGCGGTACGAGACATTGATGTAGCCCCATGGCTGGCTTTTGAACTGGTATTTTACTTCGGCTTTGCCTTTAAACTTTTCGTCTCTAAAGCCATAAGCTAAGTAACCGTGCAAGTTCCAATGCGGACTAAATTTCTTATTAGTAGCCAAATCGAACCGAACACGTTGCCCTTCGTACTGATTGCCACTAAACCAATAAAACCAAGGCCCAATGCGAATATTACCATAATCTTTAGTGCCTTTGGCTATAAAACCTATGGTATTTCTATAGCCAACATAAGTTGGATTATGGGTTAAGGTATCTAGCAGTTTATATACGCTTTGCTCTGACTTAGAGAGCTCTTCGTGACGGTTATTTACCCAAAAACTATCAGAAGGTTGTTGGTGGTTTTTTACCAATTCTACTTTTTCAATGGCTTTGGTTTTATTGAGTTCTGTAACCACAGAAGTATCGTTTACCAATACATTTTTGTAAGTAGTGGTTTTACGGCCTTTTAAGCCCAATTTGTTTTTACCAATAGGTGCAATATCGGCCACAAATTTATCCTTGTACAAAAACCAAGCGGTATCGTTTATCAACTTAAACTCTTGTATTAAAGACATGCCTGTTACAAAATTAAGGCTCGCATCTTCTTGAGGGCGCAGGGTTACTTTTTGTATAGAATAAGTGGCATCGTGTATCCAACAATCGCCTTCAAACGTGTCTTCGCCTTTGTGTTTTGGTGTAAAGCGCAAGTGGATTAAACGCTTGCTGCTGAGGTACTGTGTATCTAGCAATTTAAAGTTGTAATAGTTATCGCCATTATCGTTGAAAGGGCTAATAAACTGTCTGTTAAAAATAGGAATAGTATTGCTGTAAACGTTTACATTTTGGTACATACCACCCAATTCTTTCACCAAGCTTTCGTTTTCTATGCCGTTGGTACGAGTAGCTTTTATTACTTCACGAGCCTTATGCGGATTTCTTTGGTAGTAGTAATCAGATAAGGTTTCGGTAATGTAAGCTGGTAAAAAAGGCTTATCTTCTGAGGTAGAATCTACAAAGTCGAGAATAAAATTAAGTGGCTTTAATAGCTTGTTTTTCTCGAAGCTTTCCTTCTTAAAATTTTGAATATCTACTTCTAGCTTGTTGTAAATTTCGTAGCCATAGTTGTTATAAACCGTTCTATCATGGTAAGGCTTACGCTTAATTATTTGGCGCCAAAACCATAAAGCACGGTTGTACTTAGATTTAACAACGGCCTCAGTAGCAGCATGAGCTACTTCAAGCTTTACTTCAAAAAGAATATTGGGTTTTAATGCGCTGTAAGGAATTGTAACTGTATTGTAACCAACACCACTAATGCGTAAGGTATCATTGGAAACAATTTGGTCTACCGCAATGGTAAATTTACCTGAAGAATCGGTAAGTGAGCCTTTGCCAGATAATTTAAAAACCGCCGAAGCAAAAGGGATAGGTTCATCGCTCTGCTTATCTTTTACCACACCAGTAAATAGCAATTTTTGCCCATACAAATTTGCTATAGAAAAAATGAAAATAAAAGCCCATAAAAGCCTGAAAAAAAGCCACTTGTTCATATCTTTTCAAAAGTAACGATTACCTTGTACGAAAGTTACGCAAGTAGAAGTTTTAAGGTTTTTTAAAATTATTTTGTGTGTAATGAATGAGTAACTAAAATCTTGTAGAATGCACTTATCTCAAATACACAAGTAGAATATAACATTTTTAAAAAAGTAAAAATTCACCATGAAACCTTCACCGCAAAGCTTACTTAAATCTTTTGCAAACGCTTTTGCAGGTATGGCTTATTTTTTTGCAAATGATAGAAACGGTAAAATACATTTAGCGATTACCATTGCAGTACTTGCAGCAAGCACTGCCTTGCAGGTTTCTACAATAGAATGGATGATTGTTTTGCTATGCATTGCTTTAGTTATAGGCTTAGAAATGCTAAATAGTGCATTAGAAAAACTGTGCGATTTGGTTGAGCCAAATTATCATCTAACCATTAAAGTGATTAAAGATATAAGCGCAGCAGCAGTAGTGTTTGCAGCAATTATTAGCGTTGTTATTGGTGTTATTATTTTCTTACCTAAAATTATGTTATTACTATGAAACAATCATTATCTGGCATTAGTAAAATGCTGATACTTTCTATCGCATTTACAATGCTATTGGTAGTTATTAGAATCGTTTATACCAATGACTTGTCGTACATTTTTTACGGCTGGAATTTATTTCTAGCAATTATTCCTTGGCTTTGTAGCAGTCGCCTTCAAAAGCATGCAAGCATTGGCTTTTCAACCATTTTATTACTCGCTTTATGGCTTTTGTTTTTACCAAATGCACCTTATGTAATTACTGATATTTTTCACTACGAACTAAGAGAACCAATACCTATGTGGTACGATTTATTGATTGTAACCACGGGCGCATGGAACGGCCTGCTACTAGGTATTGTATCGCTGATGCAAGTGGAAAAATTTTTACAAAATTTTTTGGGCAAAATATGGGTACAAGGCTTTGTGTTTACCAGTTTAATGTTATGTGGCTATGGTGTGTATATTGGTAGATATTCACGTTACAACAGTTGGGATATTGTAACCAAACCACAGCATATTTTACTAGATTCTCTGCATCAAATAAGGCATCCATTTCAAAACTATCATGTGTGGGCTTTTACTGGTTTGTTCGGCATTATGCTTGCCGTTGTTTACTTCACATTACAGCAATTAAAAACGAGCAATAATAGCAAGTTGGTTTAGGGTTGGTTACAAAAAAAGCGATAGGATTCTTCCTATCGCTTCATGTATTTTTAAGATGATTGATTAAGCCTCTTTACGTTTTTTACTTGGCAAGTTTACCCAATTAAAACCATCTCTTGCTATCAATGCTTCTGCATCTTCTGGCCCCCAACTATCTGGCCCATAGTTTGGAAAATCTACTGCAGGCCGTGTTGCCCATGTTTCTAAAATTGGTGTTATTATTTCCCATGCTCGTTCTACTTGGTCGTTACGCATAAACAATGCAGGGTTTCCTTCCATTACATCTAGCAACAAGGTTTCGTATGCTTCTGGTTCGTGGTCATTATCGTAAGCATCGTTGTAGCTAAAAATCATGTCAACAGGATTTAACTCCATTGCCTGACCTGGCTTTTTAGCTTGAAAACGCAAACGAATATCCATCTCAGGCTGTATGCTAATAGTTAAGCGATTGTTACGCCATGTTTCAGTAGATTCTGGTGGAAATGCATAGTTGGGTGCATCTTTAAACTGAATGGTAATAACTGTACTTTTTTGATGCAAATACTTACCAGTACGTACATAAAACGGTACATTTTGCCAGCGCCAATTATCTATGTAAAACTTAGCAGCAGCAAAGGTTTCGGTATTCGATTTTGGGTTTACATTCTTCTCTTGTCTATACCCTACAACTTCTTTACCCTTCATCCAACCTTCACTATACTGACCACGCACCGCAACAGCATGTACTTCTTCTGGTGTAATGCGTCTAATAGCGTTTAATACATCTACTTTCTTGTTACGAATTTCATTCGCTTCAAAGCTTACAGGTACTTCCATTGCCACCATACATAGCAACTGCAATACGTGGTTTTGCAACATATCTCTTAAAGCACCTGACTGATCGTAATAACCACCACGCCCTTCTACACCAACGGTTTCAGCCATTGTAATTTGTACATGCTCAATGTAATTTCTGTTCCAAATTGGTTCAAATAATACATTGGCAAAACGTAAGGCTAGTATGTTTTGTACAGTTTCTTTACCAAGGTAATGATCTATACGATAAATCTGCTCTTCAGCAAACATGCTAGTTAACAAAGCATTCAATTCTTTAGCACTAGCTAAATCATGGCCAAATGGCTTTTCAACCACAATACGCACCGAAGCTGTTTCGCTACAAAGGTTTAACTTATGCAAATTGGTAGCAATATCAGGTACCAATTGCGGTGCCACACTCATGTAAAAAACTACGTTTGGATGTTCACCCCACTCTTGTTCTTTAGCTTCTACAATTTGTGCAATTTTTTGATAACCCACTTCATCCTCACCATCCATTTGTAGGTAGTGTAAGTTAGCCGAAAAAGTATCCCAATTGGTATCAATATTGTTACGTCTTGAGAAGCTTTTTATACCTTCTAATAATCGTTCTCTATATTTCTCGTCAGAATATTCACTACGCCCAATACCTACCACAGTGAACTTTTCAGGCATGTATTGGTCTATAAATAAATTGTATAAAGCAGGTGTAAGTTTACGTAAGTTCAAATCACCACTACCACCAAAAATAAAAATGATGGACGCTGATGGTCTTTTAATTAATGAAGCCATAATCGTTTGTTTTGTGTAATGTCATTCTGAGGTACGAAGAAGCTAACCTAATTAAGCAGATGCTTCGTTCCTCAGCATGACAACTGAATTTATTGTGCTGTTGATGAAAACCATTGCGTATGGAAAACACCATCTACGTCAATACGTTTGTAAGTATGTGCACCAAAAAAGTCTCTTTGAGATTGTGTTAAGTTCAATGGTAATCTTTCGGTAATAAATGCATCAAAATAACCTAATGCATTGCCTAAGCCCATTGAAGGTATACCAGCAATAGTTGCAGATAATACAGTGCTTCTTAAGCCTGTTATTTTAGTTTTAACTAATTCTACAATTTCTGGTGCTAATAAAATATTGCTAATGCCAGGGTTGTTGTTACATACATTGTAAAACACACCTAACATAGATGAACGAATAATGCAACCAGCACGCCATACTTTCACTGCATCTTGTAATGGAATCTCCATATCTAATTCTACAGATGCTTTTTGCAACATCGCTAAACCTTGTGCATAGCAAATGATGATTGAACTGTATAAAGCGTCATGTACTTGTTGTATTAATACTTCTTTATCTGTAGGAATAGTATGATCTAAAGCTTCGTATAATTTAGAAGCAGCAACACGTTCTTCTTTTAAGCTAGAAATATTACGCATACTTACTGCCGCATCAATTACAGGTATTGCAACCCCCATATCCATAGCGCTTTGAGACGTCCATTTACCAGTACCCTTGCTACCAGCTACATCTAGTATTTTATCTACTAAATCGCCTTCGCCTTTATCATCTTTTTGCAAGAAAACATCTGCAGTAATTTCCATTAAGAAAGACTGCAAATCGCCTTGATTCCATTTGTTAAATATCTCGTGCAATTCAGCATTTGTAAATTGTTTACCACGTTTTAATACATCGTAAACCTCAGCTAATATTTGCATAATGGCATACTCAATACCGTTGTGTACCATTTTTACATAGTGACCAGCAGCACCTTTACCCATATAATCTACACATGGTTCGCCATCAGCTTTTGCAGCAATGGCTTTTAGTACTGGGGCAACATTATCGTAAGCACTTCTATCGCCACCTGGCATAATGCTTGGGCCACGTCTTGCACCTTCTTCACCACCAGAAACACCCATGCCCATAAAGTGAAAGCCTAATTCTGCTTGTTCTTTCATTCTACGCATTGTATCTGTGTAATGCGAGTTACCTGCATCTATAATTACATCGTCTTTTTGCAACAATGGTTGTAGCAAAGCCAAAACTTCATCTACTGGTGCACCTGCTGGCACTAGCAACACTATTTTACGAGGCACTGCTAGCAAGTCAACCATTTCTTGCATAGACGTAACACCTTTAACTTTTGTACCGGGTGTTGCGCCGTCTTCTAAAGCTTTTAACTTTTCGGCACTTTTATTAAAACCCACAACGGCAAATCCGTTGTCGGCCATGTTGTATAATAAATTACGGCCCATCACGCCAAGGCCAATCATTGCGAAATCAAATTTTTGAGACATAATCTGAATTTTTTTGAACGTTGAGGCTGCAAATTAGGCATTGTAACGGTATTAAACCATTACATCGGCTGTTAAAAACCAATTATTTAATGCAAACTATGGCAATTTTGCCGCCTTCATAGTGTCTTTTACCTAAGTGGCCTTCACTACATAACAACAATGTCGAAAAACTAAAAGCCACGAGTTTAATTCGTGGCTTTCGTTTTAAAGTTCTGCAAACAACCCAACGTTGTTACCATCTGGGTCTATTACTTGTGCAAAGCGCTGACCCCAAAATGCATCCCAAGGTTCTTTAAAAGACGTGTAACCTGCGGCCATCAATTTGGCGTAAGTATCATTTACTTCCGCTGGTGAACTACAAGCAAATTGTAGCCCAATTCTATTGTCGCCTGTTGGCGCTTTCCAGTTTGGGTTTGTGTATAGCATGGTAGTTTCTGGAATAAAACCAATGCTATAACCATTTTCAGAAGTGTACTCAACGTGGTGTTCGTTCTCTTGCCCTTCAGGAATAGCAAGCCCTAAAGTGCGATAGAAAGCAAGCGACTTAGCTAAGTCTTTTACTGTAATACTAATGGTGTGTAGTGATGGCATAATTTTTTATTTTCAGCAAAATTGCAAGAGCCGAAAAATCTAAACGTTGTTCTAAATCAACGTTTTTCAAAACCAAACTATGGATTCATTTTATTAAACACTTCACGAATAGCTTCTGGATTTGCATTTGCTACTATTTCACTAAAACCAAAAGTTACTTCTGTTTTACCTTCTTTTATTTGGTTAAACACTGCATCTACAAATGCGATTACTGGTGGCTGCCCATCATGTAAACCTTTGCCTCCTAAATCTGTATTTAATGCTGGCGGTATCATCTCTATTACCTCAATGTTCTTCGATTGCAAAAGGTATCGTAGTGAAAGCGTAAAGGAATGGAAAAATGCTTTTGTTGCAGAATAAACTGGCACTTTTGCAAGTGGTAGAAACGACAAACCTGAGGTTACGTTGATAATAGTGTTTAGCGATGGTAGATTAATAAAAAGATTAACCAAATGAATAGGTGCAATAACGTTTGTGGTAATTTCATTCACTGCTTTATTGTAAAATTCATCATCAGCAATATTCATCCAATTTTGAATACCCGCATTGTTTACCAAAACATTCAAGTCGCTATGATGTTCAGCAATCCATTGATACAACGCTATACGATCTTCTTCCACAGATAAATCACATTGTTTGGCAATTACCGAAGGAAATTTGTCCGTAACTTCTTTTAGTACATCTTCTCTTCTTCCACAAATAATAACTGTATTGTTTTCCTGTAAAAACCCTTCTGTAAGGCCTAAGCCAATGCCACTTGCACCGCCTGTAATAAGAATTTTGTTGTGTGCTAATTTCATTTTTATTTTTTTAAATTTCAGCAAAGTTGCTGGGCGAAGATTTGTTAAACGTTGTTATAAGTCAATGTTTTCTCTCAATCAGGATTTTGTTACTTCCACAATCCACATTAAAGCGTAGGCGGTGGTAAAATAGGGCTTTGAACTTTTTACTATTAAGCCTGCTTTGGTAAATGCTTTGACATAATCTGTTGTTGGCACATAATCGCCTATTAAAGCAGTGCCATTCGGTTTTAAAACTCTTGCAATTTCGAAACAGGCTTTTTCTTGATCTGCCTTTGGTTCAATATTATGAATACATAGCAACGAAAGCACTACATCAAATGAGTTGTCAGCAAATGTTAAGCTTCTTGCATCTTCATTTCTAATATCTATTTTATCTTTTACGCCTTCAAGTTCAGCATTTGCTAATGTTTTATTGATGCTATTATCTGATAGGTCTTTGCTGCTCCAAATATCTATACCTATTGCTTTTCCTGTGGTTAAATACTTTGCTGCGCCATTCATTAAAAGCCCTTGTCCTGTACCAATATCTAACACCATTTCGTTGCCCTGCCACTTAATTTTTGAGAGCATCAAATCTCTCGTTCTGTATTTGCCTTTAAGACCATAGGCAAACATGGCTATACCAAGCAGAAAAAAAACTGACCCAAATACACTTACAAAATAGCAGAAGTATTGCAGAATGGTATTGGTAGAATATAATGGCAATGCCAGCCCAATAACCAATACCAATGCACCAAAACCTATCAGATTACGCATAATACCTGGCGCGTCAAAACCGTAATTTATGTTGTTCATGTTTTAATTTTATAGTAGTAAATATGATTGCTTGATGTAATTATAAACTACTGGTGTTACGTCTTCCAAAGTAGCAACGCGTATATGATTTTCGTATTTACCCGAATACAAAATACTCTTTACAATGGGTTCTTCTTCTTGCTGTATGGCTGAATAAAACTTTAAGTCCAATGCTTTTTTCATTGGTCTGATAATGAGAAACGTTTGGTTGTGTACAAATACAATACAGTTTTTAGTAGCGCTCACGGCAACTTTTTCCCAATCCACAATTTCTGCAAGTAGCTTGTCAAATACAAACACCAATTCTTCGGCTTTACCTTCAAACAGGCTGTCAATACTAACCTTTACGCAGTTATGCCATTGGTTAGGATTGCGCAGTTCTCGTTCACATTTTGGGCAGGTGTACATACTATAATTTCGATTTTAATCTGCTTAAAGTGGCGGGTGTAATACCTAAGTACGAGGCAGCCATTTTGTTAGAAACCCTAACCAAGAAGTCAGGCTGGTAGTTCATTACCCATTTTACTTTTTCCATAGCATCAAAACCCTGAAAGCCATAAATCCGTTTTTGTGCGGTAATGAATCCCATTTCTAAAATTAATCTGTAAACTTTTGCAAATGGTGGTACTGTATCTACCAAATAAAAAAAACTGTCTCTTGAAATTTTGAGTAATTCTGATGGCTCAATCGTCTGTACAAATTCAAAGGCAGGTGTTTGTTCTATCAGGCTTGGTAAAGCCGTACCGAAAGCACCTTCAAATGCAAAATATCTAGTGGCTTCTATGCCTTCGTTGTTGTAGGTAAACAGCCTAAGGCAGCCCTTATTTACAAAATAATAGTCTCTGCAAATATCCCCTTCTCGTAGTAAAATTTGGTTACGCTTTGTTTTTAAAACACTAAAGTGCGAAAAAATGAGTTCCAATGTCGGCTCGTCAATTATAGTTCGGCGCTTAAAATACTGTCCTAATTTGTCGTACATGTGCAGGCAACTTTTAGTCGCTTAACACGCAGTAGTAGGTAGTTGTTTAATGTTTTGTAGGATTATTTATAGGATGTTTTACTAAAGTAGCCTACCCGACATACCAACAAAGGCGGAAAGAATGTTGGTGGTATGCTTGCAGCACATTACCAACTCTACATACTAACATTGGCAGAGTAAAAGTGCTTGCTAGATATGCTTACAAAAGCGAATAAAAGTCTCGCTTTTTTACAAAACCGCTGTTAGCCCTTCGTTATTTTTCTCATTAACTATCATCGCTATCTTTCTAACCTAACCCCAAAACTTGGAAAAATTGCCAAGCCGTCAAAGTAAGTTTTACCTGTAATGGGTTGAAACGCTTCTGAACTTTGATTGAAACGGTTAAATAAATCTACAATGTCTATAAAGGCTGTTATAGAATTTTTCTTAATTTGTATTCTATAATCTGCTCGTACATCAAAACTGATAAAATCATTTAATCTGTCTGCATTTTTGCCAATATATTCTTGTGAAAATCGGTTATAATTAATGTCGTTGAAAACGTTGTTATGTATGATATAGCTGTCTGTGG
This sequence comes from Parasediminibacterium sp. HNIBRBA5674, assembly GCF_056745525.1. Taxonomy (NCBI): domain Bacteria; kingdom Pseudomonadati; phylum Bacteroidota; class Chitinophagia; order Chitinophagales; family Chitinophagaceae; genus Parasediminibacterium; species Parasediminibacterium sp. HNIBRBA5674. The sequence goes on from NZ_JBQWIE010000006.1 coordinate 51,330, forward strand.
GTCTGCCTGTGGCATAACGAAATTTTGTAGAAAAAACCCATTTATCATTTGGCTTATAACTGGCTAATAAACTAAAAATTTGTGGCTGGCTGTATGTGTAATTGTATTCACCTTGTCTGTTATTATCATTTCTTTTTGATTGAGAATAAGAATACCCAACTTGCCCATAATATTTTTCTGATAATCTTTTTGTGAGATTTATGTCAATACCATATGCTTTACCTGTTCCTTCATTATTTAAAATGCTTTGTCCACTGAATGGTCTTGTAACAAGATTATCAAACTGTTTGTAATAGGTTTCAACAACTATTTTTAAATCGCTGGCAAAGTAATTTTTGTAGCCTAAAATGTATTGGGTTGTTCGTTCATTTTTTAAGGTGTTTTTGTTACTTTGATCTGCAATGTCTGTTAATAATGGGTCTTGGTAAAATATGCCTGTTGCAAAATTGATAGTGCTTTGGTTTGTTATCGGCAAACTGCCACTTAATCTCGGCGAAATGGTATGTTGTTTGGCAAAGCCTGTATAGTCATAACGTAGCCCTGCATTGAATGTAAGTTTTTTAAATGCGGTAAAAGAATAATCCAAATAAGCAGAAGCATTGTAGGCATTGTCTTTAAAAGTTGCATTGAAATATTGAGGTTGCAACACCACATAATACTGTGTTGAGGTGGGTCTAAAATCTTGTGCAGTAAAGTTATACAGCGTATCGGTATGTTTTAAATCTCTTGCATAATCTATACTTACATTGGCAAAATCAATACCTGCAATTAAGGTAGAATTTTTAAAACGTTGGGTAAAAATTGAACGATAGCCAATTTCAGTTTGGTTATTTTTTATCGTTTTTAACTCGCTTTCAAAACCAATATTATTTTTATTGACAAATGTTCCATCGGCATTTGCATTTGGCGATGATGAACCAATTGCATTATTGCTGGTAAGGTTTCGGTAATACAATATGTGTTTTACAACACTATTTTTAGATAGCAATGTTCTCAAATTAAAACCTATCAAAGCCTTATTGTTAATGGTTTTTACTATACTGATGTCTTCTACTTTGTCGCTTTCTATAACATCACTTATTGTTTTATCATAGGTTTCAGGGTTATAGATTGCAATAAAAGTAATTTTATTTTTTGCATTTATTTGAGTGCTTGTTTTTATCATATAATCACCATAAATGGGCAAGCCAATATTTTTTAAGCCTACTACTTTTTTAAGCAAAGTAAAATTTTGATACCTTGCTGTGGCAAATACACTGGTTGTTTTTGTCATTGGTCCATCGTAAATAAGTGTAGCACCCAATAAGTCAAACTGCCCACTAATTGTTGAAGCTTTTTTATTCCCTTCTTTAATGCCTAAGCCCAAATATGATGAACTTTTTCTACCAAATTGAGATGAAAATCCACCACCTTGAAACACCGCATTGTCCACCACTCTTGGGGCAAAAATGCTGAAACGTCCACCGTTTGGGTCATTAAAGCCACTTGACGAACCTTCTAAATGAGATACTTCAAACATTGGAATATCATCAACCATGTACACATTGTCTCGTATGCCTTGCCCTCTAACAGCAATGGCACTAAACTGTCCACCACTACTGCTCACACCTGGCAATATGCCAATGGCTCTAAAAATATCGCCTTGGGCACCTGGATTTCTGCTTATTTCTTCTCTCGAAAATGAGTAAGTAGAGACAGGCATTGATTTTAAATTTTCATTTTTAAAAGCCTTTACAGTAACTGCACCCAAAGCTGAAACGGCATCAGCTAATTCAATTTCAGCATAGTAAACCTTTTCTCTTACTACAATTACATCATTAATCATTTTTTGCTGAAAGCCAACATTAGTAATCATTAAAGTATAATTACCTTCGGCAATATTATTGATAGAAAAGTTGCCCAAAGTATCAGTAACAGTTCCTTTGTTAATACTTTGAATAACTACATTTGCACCAACGATTGGCTGTTTAGTGATTTGTTCAATTATTTTGCCTTTTATAGACCCAACATTTTGGCTAAAAGATTTTGTATGAATAGCGATAAATAAAATCGCAATAAATATATTTTTCATTTGAGTTTTTAATTTTAGTAAGAAAGTTCAACGGTTGATTGAAAAGTGTTTTCATCGGCTAAATGTCCCACAATATAATCGGCAAGGTCTGCCCTTGAAATTTTTGTAGGGCTCTTCAAATGCTCATTTATAGCCACTCTATAAATACCCGTATGTTTGGTATCTCTCAACCAAGGTGGTCTTACTATGGTATAATTCAAAGTTGTTGTTTTCAATATTTTTTCCATCACCAACATATCAGCATACAAGTATTTGAATATTTTTTGCAAAATATTTTTAATGAAAAACTTTGTTATAAAACTGCCCTTTGGTGGCACAATTACTGCACCTGCCGAAAGGCAGATAATACGATTTACATTGTGGCTTTCCATCGCTGTAATGATATTAGAAACACCATCTGAATAAACAGTAGTAGGCTCTCTTTTTTGAATACCCAAGCAAGACACTACTACATCTTTATCTTTTAGAGCATTTTCAAAAGTTGCCAATTCAAATACATCGCCTTTGATGATGTTTAAATTTTGATGTTTCACATCAAAAGCAATAGGATTTCTAACTATCACTGTAACCTTATGCCCCAATTGTAAGGCTTGCTTTGTTACCAATTTTCCTGTGCCACCTGTGGCACCAAACACAATTATTTTTTTCATTTTTTTATTTCGTTATCGTTATTTAAAATGCAAATATAAAACGTTTACGAAACAATAAACAAGTTTTCGTTCTATTATTTTTATATTTGCAACGAAAACGTAATAAAGTATTAATGAACAAGACAATAGAACTCGTAAATAGCTGGGGTGCGTTTGAAGAAAAGCACCCAAAAGGAAGTATTGAAGATTTTTGCAGACACTATTTAGCCAAGCAAGAGCAACAAAAAATAAAAGGTAAAATGGTAGGTGGCGTTGTGCCCTCTTTCAATGATGGCTTGTTGCTAAAAATTATTGGCAGAATACAAAAACTCAATACAAATTATGCAAACCTTGCCTTAAAAGGCTCTGAACTAAATCAAATTGAAGAATACGGTATTTTACAAACCATAAAATTAGAAACCAATCCACGAAAAACAGACTTGATATATGCCAACCTATTAGAATTGAGTAGTGGTACAGATATGCTCACACGGCTTAAAAACAGAGGCTTGATAAAAGAAAGCGACGATAAAGAAGACAAACGAAGTAAACGAATTGAACTAACCACTAAAGGTGAAAAAGCTATTGAAGCCACCAACTTAAAAATATTTAAAAATGCAAAATTGCTTATGAGTGATTTGTCCGAAGATGATAAAGCCTTATGTATTCAACTTTTAAAAAACATAGAAATAAAATTTTCTACACTATGGCAAAAGCATAAGGGCAAGGATTTTGAGGAAATCTACAATGAAATTATTCAAACAAACTAAGTGCTTTTCAATGTTTTGCAGGGTGTCGCTGTACAATGACGGCTAACTTGAAAATAGACACTACTCCACACAATATCAACTAAAATTTCACCATTGATTACCATGGTTTTAGCGTTATACTTTTTGTATTGTTATAGCGTCAATGCCCTAATTGTACATTTTGTATTGTTGGTTATGTACAACACACCCTATTCCTTCAAAAATCCCCTATTCTTAAATTTCAGCAGCCTGTTCAAGTGGTTGAATAGCTTCCTGCAACTCTCGGCAGCCTGTTCAAGGAGTTGAATTGCTTCCTGCAACTTGCGGCAGCCTGTTCAAAGGGTTGAATGGCTTCCTGCAACTTGCGGCAGCCCGTTCAAGGGGTTGAATTGTTTCCTGCAACTTGCGGCAGCCCGTTCAAGGGGTTGAATTGTTTCCTGCAACTCTCGGCAGCCTGTTCAAGGGGTTGAATTGCTTCCTGCAACTTGCGACAGCCTGTTCAAGGGGTTGAATTGCTTCCTGCAACTTGCGACAGCCTGTTGAAGGGGTTTAACGAGGTGACGATTTGTACGATGAGGGCGGAAAACCTATTTGTCAAAAGCAAAAACCTTAAAATGTGTTTAAAATTTACAAATACGGTATTCGTATGGTTTGTTTTTAGAGAAATAGATTTATTTTAGATTATGTAAACAAATTTAAACACTCAAAAAAAGTAAATCATGAAATTGTATCCCATCTCTCTTTCTCAACTACATTATGTAGAAACTGGTCAGTTTATTGTTCGCTATTTAACTGATTTAAAAAATGCAGGCATTATTACCACTACCGATGCAGAATTTGATGCCCTCTGCCAAGCTATAACTACGCAATCGCCTGTGTACAACGATGCGTTGGTACAAATAAAGGCAAAGGCAGAATCGTCCATGCTGCTAAACCAAGATGACAACCGTGATAAAAAAATTACCACTATTCGTAGGGTGGTATCGGTGTTCGAATATTCTGACATTGAAGCAGAACAAATAGCTTACAAAAACTTGAAGATTGTACTGAACAATTTTGATGGCCTTGAGAAACTAAACTTTGAGGCAGAAACCCTAGGCATAGTGAACTTACTGAAAGAATTGCGCAGCACTACAAATGCGCCTTTTGTACAATTGTTTGGCTTAGATAAGCACATTATTAACCTAGAAACCGCTAACAACAATTTTACCACTACGTTTAATAAGCGCTCTACCGATACGGTAAGCACAGTGGTGTACGATACCAAAGCGTTACGTGCCAAATTACTAGAGGCGTATAAAAACCTGGCAGAGTATGTATTGGTAATGGCTAAAACCAAAAAGAACACCGATTATTACACCAATATTTTAGCGGTACTTAATAATGGCAGACAATATTTTGCCGATATTCTGGCAAAAAGAGAAGGCACTTCTGCTAAAGCGGCTGCGGCTACAACACAAACACCACCTGGTGCATAAACATCCAAACCTATAAGATTTTTAAAAATCTTATAGGTTTGCGAAAACAAAAATGCCAACCCGCAATAGGTTGGCATTTTTTGTTTTAAAACATATGCTTGTGGCTAAAGCCATTATTTTTTTATAAGTATTAGTCACATAAATGTGACTGCAATTGATTGGCTATTTTTACCTGTGCACTGCCTCACTACCCTCTTTGCCTCTTTGCCTTTTTACCTTTCTGCCTCCTTGCCTTTCCTCTATTTCGGCTTAATTACACTTTGGCCGCTAGCGCCTTGTATATTGTAAATGCTATCTACCACGTACACATTATTGCCACGCCAAGGAAGTATGCCAAAGTAGCGTTGGTAATGTAATTCCATATCCTTGCCTGCATTTTCAAGTAAGGTTTTAGCAATGGCTTCATTTTTTACACTAAACTCAAACTCGTTGCTTTGTACATTGGCTTTAAAGCCACTTTGTATCAGTATACCTTCGTAAGTTTTAAACAAGTAGCCCTTGCGCTGAAAGGTATTAAGTTGACCTGCTTTTGTGCCTTCGGCAAATACAAAATAGAAGCGATAGTAAATAAATACAGATAAGCTTAACACCAAAATACCAGCAATCGTGTAAATGATTTTTTTCGTGTTCATGGTGTAGCGTTTCACGCAAAGTAAGCTATTAAACACATAGGTACAATAGCAAACAAAAAACGCACATAGTCATTTCTATGTGCGCTTAAATATCTATGTGGCTATGTGTTTAAAACTACAAACCGTATTTATCTGCTAAGTAAATTAACCCTGCAATATTTACTGCACCCAATAGCAACTCACGTTTGTTTACATTTTCAAACACATCGGTACGTGCATGGTGTAAATCGAAATAACGCTGATTATCTGGTACAAAACCTGCCAATACAGTTTTAAATGTTTTGTATAGTGGCCCAATATCAGCACCGCCACCACCTGTATCTATAGTTTCAGTACCATAAGGTTTAAGCAATGGTAACCAGCTATTTACTTTTTGCCATTGTGCTGTAGTGCCTGTAACACTAAAGCCTCTTGGTGTAAAACCGCCTTCATCACTTTCTATAGCAAATATGTGTTCTTCTTTATTGGCTTTAGCCGCTTCAGCATATTTGTTACCACCACGTAAGCCATTTTCTTCATTGGCAAATAGTACAAAGCGTAAGGTATGTTTTGGCTTGTAGCCAACAGATACTAAGGCACGCATTACTTCTATCGCTTGCACCACACCTGTACCATCATCATGTGCACCTTCGTTTACATCCCAACTATCTAAGTGACCACCAAAAGTGATGTACTGATTAGGAAACTCAGAGCCTTTTATTTCGCCAATAACATTGTGACCAATAGTATCTGGTAAAAAATGACCGTTGGTAGTAATAGATACTTTTACTTTAGAGGCAGTGGCTAGTTTGTACAAATAGTCAGCGTCTTGCGTACCTAAAGCAGCGCAAGGTATTTTAGGCAAAGTAGTATCATAACTAGTAGAACCTGTGTGCGGATTGTTATCAGTAGCTTCTGTTAAAGAGCGGGTTAAAACCGCAGCAGCACCATATTTAGCTGCTTTACTTGGGCCACCACGTCTGTAAGCCCCTGCCTCACCATAAGACTTACTAGGGATAATATAAGTAGGATTAAATGGATAGTTGAACAACACAATCTTGCCCTTAATCTCGTCTTTACGTTTTTCTAGTTCGTCGAAGTTATTCAAAGCAATTACTTCTGCGGTTAAGCCTTTTAAGCCTGTACCAATAGAATTACCAAGCGCTAAAGCATCTAATGCTTTGCTTACCGCTTTGTTATTTACTGAAGTGACAACTACTTTGTCTTTACCGCCACGCACCCAATGTGGTACCATGCATTCTTGTAAAAACACATTGTCACCCTTGGTTGTTTCCATTGTTTTTTTGCCCCACTGTACAGCTTTGGCAAATTGTGGCGAGCCAGCCAAACGACCGCCAATACGATTGGTTAATTCTCTTAACCAATCGTAAGCCTTACCGTTGCGCATTATTTCGTCGCTGAGTTTTTTAATAAATACCGAGTCTTGGTTGTTTTGTGCTGCCGCCATAAAAGGTATGGCTAGTAGCAGTAGAAAGTATTTTCTCATGTAATAAATAATTGTGTATCGCACTGATACAGTTAGTATGATAGCCACTAAGATAATGGTTTGGTGGGTTATGAAATGTTTATAAAATGATGGTCGGATAAACTGCTCGGATAAATAGTTGTTACTTCGTAGAGATTTGTGTCAGTACGTCAGATAATTAGTGGAAATGAAAATGGCGGGTTTATTGTAGATGTGCTACAACGTCGCTTCGATGAAAGCTGCATAGCGATAAGAACGTACAAGTGTGCGACGCAACGGCAGCTTAATTGAAAAACAAAAGTTAGTACCACAAAAAATATTATATGCGCATAGGAATTGTTTGCTACCCTACGTTTGGTGGTAGTGGTGTATTGGCTACAGAATTAGGAAAAGCGTTGGCAGATAAAGGGCATCAAGTACATTTTATTACGTATCAGCAGCCTGTAAGACTGAATGTTTATAATACCAATATTTTTTACCACGAGGTACGTGTACCCACCTATCCTTTGTTCGATTATCCACCTTATGAGATTGCACTTGCAAGTACCATGGTAGATGTAATTATGAACTACGATTTGGATTTGCTGCATGTGCATTATGCCATACCACATGCATCGGCAGCGTATATGGCTAAGCAAATCATCAAGCAAAAAATTGATAGAAATGTACCTGTAATTACTACGTTGCATGGTACAGATATTACGCTAGTTGGTAGAGATAAAACCTACGAACCTGTGGTTACGTTTTCGTTAAATGAGAGTGATGCGATTACGGCTGTATCGCAGAATTTGAAAGATGAGACTTACAAAAACTTCCCCATTACCAAGGACATAGAAGTGATTTACAACTTTGTAGATGTGAGCCGTTTTGATAAAAAACCATTTGATGCTTTTAAGAAAGTAATAGCCCCAAATGGCGAGAAGATTTTACTGCACGCAAGTAATTTTAGAAAGGTAAAACGCATAGATGATGTGATAAAAGTGTTTGCAGCTGTACGTGCACAAATGCCTGCCAAACTATTGATGGTAGGTGATGGTCCTGAGCGTCACTCGGCAGAAGAACTGAGCCGTGAACTAGGCGTGGCAGAAGATGTACGCTTTGTGGGCAAGCAAGAGCAAATGGAAGAAATTATGGCTGTAAGCGATTTGTTTTTACTACCTAGTGATTATGAAAGTTTTGGTTTATCGGCACTAGAAGCTATGGCAGCAAGAGCTGTGGTGATAAGCACTAATGCGGGCGGTTTGCCAGAAATTAATATTCACGGTGTTACAGGCTTTATGGCCAATGTAGGTGATGTAGCAGCCATGAGTGAATTTGCAGTAAGCATTTTACAAAACGATGAAGCATTGCAAGCCATGAAAGAAGCTGCTTACAAGCATGCTTGCTCGTTTGACATCAGCAACATAGTACCAGTGTACGAAGCATTATATAAGCGCTATTGTAGAACTGGGCTTTGTTAATTATTTGCTTGTTGCTGTACGAAGTCTTTTACCTCTTACTTACTATGTTAAACCGAGTTTATAAACTCGCAAGAACATATAGAATGCGAAGTCAGAGACTTCGCATAGCTTATTTAGTTTTATAAAATTTATTAACGATTAACTGCTGAATTACCACAGCAAAACAAACAGATATTACTGCTACCAACATACCGCCGGCAATATCTTTAGGAAAATGCTGCGCCAAGTAAACCCTTGAATAGCCAACAGCTAAAGAATAGGCAAAGCCAACAGGGATAATCCATTTTTTATGAATGAATAAACAGGCTATTAGAAACAATGTAAAAGCTGCTGTTGTATGGCCTGATGGAAAACTATTAACCGTGTGCAATACCATACCTTTTACTGAATGATACAAGCTAGCATCTGTAATGGCTTTTGAGGGCCTTGCTTGCTCTGGCAACACATTTTTAATGCCCTGAGCTAATAGTGTAGAAATAGCAAAAGCAGCCAGTAACAAAGGAAAAAAATGTCTACGAAAAAGTAGTACAATGATAGCAGCAATAATCCACTGTGCTTCTTCTGCAATGTGCGTAATAAAAGTAAGCACTGTATCGGCTGTTGCACCAAAGTCATGATTGACTAATAAGAAAAAAGGTATAGTACCAAGTACACTGTTGCTTGCAAATAATACAATAGCACTTACAATGCTGATGATACTTGCCACCACAAAGTTTTGATAACTCAGTTTGTATTTTATCATACTAAATAGACTGTAATATTTCTATAGCAGCAGTAGGTATCGCTGCTTTCTTTTTATTGGTATAATCAAAGCACATCATGCCTGTTTTTGCTTTACCAGCAACAGCAGTAACACCATCTTTTTCTACTTCTAATAAGTAAAATAAATCGAAGCCAATTCTATCAAAACCAGTAGCTGCAACAGATATTTTTACCGTATCGCCATAAGCCATTTCTTTCTTAAATTCTATTGCAGCATCGGCCATAATTAAACCTACACCCATTACATCCATTTCGCTAAAACCCTTGCTAGCCAAGAACCGTAGCCTTGCTTCATGTATAAGTGATAAGAAAGAATCGTTACCAACATGGCCACCATAGTTTACATCTGTAATACGAATTTGAATCTTGGTAGAAAAAGAAAAACTCTCTGGTAAGTTTATTTTTATTCGTTCCATTTTTACGGCTAATTATGGGTGATTTGAATGATTGATTATGATTGTTTTTCTCGCAGATAGCGCAGATTTCGCTGAAAGAAATTGTTCTTATTTTGCCGACTTTGATGTGCCTTAATAGCAGAAATTAAATTGCTTTATCTGCGGTATCTGCGACATCAGCGAGAGCTAAAAACGCTATCAACTTATCTGTAGCTTTTTTACGGTGACTAAATTGATTCTTCTCTTCAATGGTCATTTCGGCAAAAGTTTTATTGCTACCATTAGGCACAAAAACAGGATCGTAGCCAAAGCCTTTTAAGCCTTTTTGCTGTGCAATAATTTCGCCTTCGCAAATGCCTTCAAACAAATATTCTTGGTTGTTCAATATCAACGAAATGACTGTTCTAAACTGGGCTTTCCTATTGCTAATGCCTTCAAGATTTACCAGTAACTTATCAATATTTGCTTGAAAATCTCTGCCTTCGCCTGCATATCTAGCGCTTTTTACACCAGGCTCACCATTTAATGCAGCAGCCTCTAAGCCTGTATCTTCACTAAATACATTGTCACCTGTTAAGCGATGAATAGTGGTAGATTTTTCGGTTGCATTGGCTTCTAATGTATCGTGTGGCTCGTGTATATCAATATCAATACCTGCATCCTTCAAGGTTACCACGTTAAACTGCTCACCTATCACCACTTTTATTTCATCCACTTTATGTTGGTTGTTAGTGGCGAATATTAATATTAACCGCTGATTGAATTGATTGTTAAGATTTTCCATGATTATAATTATGATGAATGATTTTAATGATAGTAATGATTATTCGCTGCGATAGCATCATAGCTACATCATTAGAATCATCATTAATCAGCGGTTACTAAATATTAAACATCTTCTTCAAACTCAACCACAGCTTGCTTTTTTCCATTTTCACTGCATCTGTATTACCGAGCATTAAAGCTAGTGAAGGCGCAAGTAAAAACTGCGTACTACCAAACTGCTGCAATTGATAATGTGGCACTGTAAATGGCAGTTGAATATTTTGTGTTGGCACATCAAACAATATAAAATGTTGTGGCACTAGCTGCTGTTGATAATCTGCAAACAACATTGGATTATTAGCATGATTAACAATGGCGACATCACCTAAATTTAATTTGCAAGCTCCCAAAATATTACTCAAAAATTGTAGCCACTCGTCTCGTAAATACACCGCTTCTATATCATTTACCAATATCACAATATGCTTTTGGTTATCACCTAAAAACCATTTTTTAGGTAATGGCAAAGGCGCTTTTTTTATAGTTGGTTCAATGATTGGTTCAGCAGGCAATGGCTGAGGTTCTTTTGTCGCTTGTATTTTGGGCAATTCGGCTACATCATTTACAATTACCAAATTATCTCTAAAAAAGTCAACCAACATAAAGTCGGGCAATTGAATATTTCCAAACTGATTGTCCATCAACGAATATTAACGATTGTTAGTTTTTTATTTTTCTGTTTATTTGCACCAAATATATAACGTTATGACGGCAGCATTGGACATACTAATTACAAAAGCTGAAAGCAGTAAGTTGAACGACTTGAATTTAGAGAATATTCCTTTTGGTAAATATTTTACCGACCACATGTTAGAAGCCACTTTTGAAAATGGCGAATGGTCAAGTGTAGAAATTAAGCCTTATCAACCTTTGGTTTGCGATCCTTCAACAGCGGTTTTCCACTATGGTCAAGCTATTTTTGAAGGTATTAAAGCGTACAAAAATGCGGCTGGTGAAGCCTCAATTTTTCGCCCTTACGATAATTACAAACGCTTCAACAAATCTGCTGCAAGAATGTGTATGCCTTCGGTGCCTGAAGATATTTTTATAGAAGGCATGCGCAAATTGATAGAGATAGATAGCAATTGGATACCTGCTAAAAAAGAGCATTCATTGTATATCCGTCCATTTATGATTGGTATTGATGCCGTTTTGGGTGTAAAACCATGTGAGATGTATAAGTTCATGATTATATTAAGTCCTACAGGCCCTTATTATGCTGAGCCAATGAAAATTTATATTGAGGATACTTACACACGTGCTGCACCTGGCGGTGTTGGTTTTTCTAAAAATGCAGGTAATTATGGTGGTAGTATGAAAGCAGCTTTAGAAGCGAAAGCACTTGGTTACGATCAAGTATTGTGGACCGATGCGTTTGAACACAAGTGGCTGCAAGAGGTAGGTATGATGAACGTAATTTTTGTAATTAACAATACAGCTGTTACGCCATCACTAGAGGAAGGTACTATCTTAGAAGGTGTTACACGTAGCAGTGCATTAACCATTTTAAAAGAGATGGGCTTGAAAGTAGAAGAAAGAAGAATTAATATAGATGAATTGATTTTGGCTTATCAATCTGGTGCGCTAAAAGAAGCATTTGGTGTAGGCACTGCTGCAACAGTAGCACCTATTAAAGAATTTGGCAGTAGTAATATTAAAATGGCGCTAAATGTAGAAAATGCAGTTGTGGCTAAAGAAATTAAGCGCCAATTAGATGCAATTCGCTACAGCGAGGTGGCTGACAGACATGGTTGGTTGTTCAAAATATAAGTTTCACAAAGGTTAAGTACTGTTATTTTTGATGATATTTACATCAAAACAGGGTGTTTTTATTTTAAGATAACAAATACAAACTATTGATTTTTAATTACTTTTAGTCATAAAATGGGCTGCAAAAATTAAATTTTAAAAATAGAGCTTTAAATTATTTGGAAGATAATGTAGACTCTGTTACTTTTGCCGTCCGAAAAAAAATAAAGGTTAGAATGCCTACAATACAACAATTAGTAAGAAAAGGTCGCGAAATTATCAGAGCAAAGAGTAAATCAAGAGCTTTAGACGCGTGCCCACAGCGCCGTGGTGTTTGCACCAGGGTTTATACAACAACACCTAAAAAACCAAACTCTGCGTTACGTAAAGTAGCCAAAGTGCGTTTGACAAACAAAATTGAGGTGATTGCCTACATACCAGGTGAAGGTCATAACTTACAAGAGCACTCAATCGTTTTGATACGTGGTGGTCGTGTAAAGGATTTACCGGGTGTACGTTACCACATTGTACGTGGTAGTTTAGATACTGCAGGTGTTAAAGATCGTAAGCAGAGCCGTAGTAAATATGGTACTAAGCGTGCTAAAAAAGGCGCTGCACCAGCACCAACAGGAAAAAAGAAATAATTTAAAAAGTTTACAATAATTTAAGCCATGCGTAAAGCACAAGCCAAGAAATTACCTTTAGCACCAGATGGTCGTTTTAACGATAAATTGGTTACCCGTTTCATTAATAACTTAATGTGGCAAGGTAAAAAAAGTACAGCTATCACTATTTTTTACGATGCTGTAGATAAAGTTTCTAAAATTACCAACGAAGATGGATACGAAGTTTGGAAAAAAGCATTATCAAATGTTACTCCTGCCGTAGAAGTTAGAAGCCGTAGAATTGGTGGTTCAACCTTCCAAATTCCTTCAGAAGTACGTGCTGATAGAAAAACTTCTTTAAGCATAAAATGGTTAATTCGTTACAGCCGTGAAAGAAATGGTCGTACAATGGCCGATAAATTAGCAAACGAAATTATCGCAGCTAGCAAAGGTGAAGGTGCAGCTTTCAAAAAGAAAGAAGATATTCACCGTATGGCAGAAGCTAACAAAGCTTTCTCTCACTTTAAAGTTTAATTACTTTAACTCTACTATACAAAAACCTCGAAATATTTCGAGGTTTTTTTGTTATTAGCTTAAGCAGAATTACCGTGTAAATACTGTTTAATTTACAGTTGTAAATAATTGGTATACTATTATGAAATTAAAATTATTCAAAAAAGGACTGCCAAATTTTCCCCTTTTTACACGTGGCAAAAAAATTGAACAATACAAGCAACAATCGAAAATTATGGAAGAAAAAGATTTAAACACGCAAAACGACACAATTAACGACACTTTGAATATAAATGCTGACGAAAATGCAGCAGGCTCTACACATTTGAACGAACCAGTAGAAGAAGAAAACCAATTGCAAAAACTACAGGACGAGATTAGTGAGCAAAAGGATAAGTATTTGCGTTTAATGGCCGAATTTGACAACTTTCGCCGCAGAACTGCCAAGGAAAGACTAGACCTAATACAAACTGCAGGTAAAGATGTGGTGGTAAGCTTACTAGATGTATTAGACGATTGTGACCGTGCTGAAAAACAATTACAAACTAGCGATAATATTGAGTTGCAAAAAGAAGGTATACAATTAGTATTTAACAAAATACGCAGCACGCTACAATCAAAAGGTGTTAAAGTAATGGAAAGTATTAATACAGATTTTGATGTAGAGAAACACGAAGCCATCACTGAAATTCCTGCACCAACAGAAAAACTAAAGGGAAAAGTTTTAGATGAAGTAATGAAAGGCTATTATTTGAATGATAAGATTGTTCGTTTTGCCAAAGTAGTTGTAGGGAAGTAAATTATTAATTAGCAGATTATCACACTATGTCGAAAAGAGATTTTTATGAAATATTAGGCGTAAGCAAAGGCGCTTCTGCGGATGAAATTAAAAAAGCATACCGCAAAACAGCCATGCAATACCATCCAGATAGAAACCCTGGTGATAAAGCAGCTGAGGATAAATTTAAAGAAGCAGCAGAAGCCTACGAGGTACTGAGTGATGCTGATAAAAAAGCTAAGTATGATCGCTTTGGGCACCAAGCATTTGGTCCAGGCACTGGCGGAGGAGGCAGAGGCGGTGCCTCTAATATGGAGGATATTTTTAGTCAGTTTGGCGATATTTTTGGTGATGAAGGATTTGGTAGCTTTTTTGGTGGTGGCGGCGGACGTAGCAGAGGCGGTGGCAGTAGACAAAGAGGCCAACGTGGCAGCAATCTTCGTATAAAAATGAAGCTAACTTTTGAGGAAATTGCGAAAGGCGTTACTAAAAATGTGAAGGTTAAAAAGAATGTTGTTTGTAATACTTGCGCTGGTAGTGGTGCAAAGGATAAGAATAGTGTACAAACATGTCAAACATGTGGTGGTAATGGTCAGGTGAAACGTGTAACTAACACCTTTTTAGGCCAAATGCAGACAGTAACTACCTGCCCTACTTGTAACGGTGAGGGACAAACTGTTACGGCCAAATGTGGTAGCTGTAAAGGAGAAGGCAGAGTATTTGGGGAGGAAACAATTAGCATAGACATACCTGCTGGTGTGCAAGAAGGTATGCAATTAAGCATGAGTGGTAAAGGTAATGCTGGTGAAAGAGGTGGTGCACCTGGTGATTTGATTATTCAAATTGAAGAAGAAGCACATACAGAATTAGTACGTGACGGATTAAATGTTGCTTACGACCTACATATATCATTCCCAGATGCAGCTTTTGGTACAACCTCAGAAGTACCAACCATTGATGGTAGAGCTAAAATTAAAATTCCAGCTGGTACGCAAAGTGGTAAAATTTTCCGTTTAAAAGGCAAAGGATTTCCAGAAGTCCAAGGCTATGCCAAAGGCGACCAATTGGTATATGTAAATGTTTGGACGCCTCAAGACTTATCTAGCGAGGAAAAAGCAATCTTAGAGAAGCTAAATAATAGTAACAACTTTAAACCGAAGCCTGATAAAAATAATAAAAGCTTTTTTGAAAGAGTAAAAGAAGCTTTTAATTAAAATAGAAAATCCCCGAAATAATCGGGGATTTTTTTTGTAACTATATAAACCAAAACCGCTTTAAAAGATGGGGAGTGATGAACTCACTCCCCTAAAAAATACCCCCCAGTATTATTTACAGAACAGAGAGATTGGCTCTACGAGTTCTTGATGGTGCAAACATAAACTGATTTTAAATATCAAATTTTAGGGATTTCCCTAAAATCAACAGAGATTTCCCTAAAAATTCACGGGGATTTTCCTAAAAAAGTACAGGGATTTCCCTAATTTTTGTTTGCAGAAATATTTTGGGTAAATTTGATATACAAAAAAGCCCTGTTCAGTAACGAACAGGGCTTTTAACTTCATTGAAATTGAATTAATCTTCAGTTTTTAGTTTGCCTTTATTTTTTGCCATTATTTCTTCAGCAATATTGTTAGGTGCGTTATTATAATGAGAAAATTCCATTGTAGAAGATGCACGGCCAGAGGATAACGAACGTAATTGTGTTACATAACCAAACATTTCGCTCAATGGTACTTTAGCTTTAATAACTTGTAGGTTAGCTCTGCTATCCATACCTTCTAACATGCCACGACGACGATTTAAATCACCTGTAACATCACCCATGTATAAATCTGGCGTTAATACTTCTACCCTCATAATAGGTTCAAGTAAGGTTGGTTTTGCTTTACGACCAGCCTCTCTAAATGCACTTCTTGCACATAGTTCAAAGCTCATCGCATCACTATCCACATCATGGTAGCTACCATCAAATATTCTTACTTTCATATTATTAACTGGGTAACCAGCTAAAATACCTGTACCCATTGACATTTCGAAGCCTTTTTGAATAGCTGCATGAAACTCTTTAGGAACAGAACCGCCATGAATATCATTTACAAATTGGAATGATTTTCCTTCATTTTCTTTCATCCAATCTTCATCAGCAGGACCAAACTCAAATTGAATATCAGCAAATTTACCACGACCACCAGATTGTTTTTTCAAAATTTCACGGTGTGTAACGGTAATACCAAATGCTTCTTTGTAAGCAACCTGAGGCGCACCTTGGTTTACTTCTACTTTAAACTCACGACGTAAACGGTCAATGATAATTTCAAGGTGCAATTCGCCCATACCACGTAAAATAGTTTGACCAGAATCTTCATCAGTGTTTACACGTAATGTAGGATCTTCCTCAACCAATTTAGCAATAGCCATACCCATTTTATCAACGTCTGCCTGAGTTTTAGGCTCAACAGCAATTGCAATTACCGGTTCAGGAATGAACATATTTTCTAAAGCGATAGGAAATTTCTCATCGCACAACGTATCACCAGTTTTAATTTCTTTAAACCCTACAGCAGCGGCAATATCACCAGCTTCAATAAAGTCTACAGGATTTTGCTTATTAGCAAACATCTTCATAATACGGCTAATGCGTTCTTTTTTACCGCTTCTTACGTTTAAAACATAACTACCAGCATCTAAATGACCAGAATAGCAACGGAAGAAAGCCAAACGACCAACGAAAGGATCGGTCATAATTTTAAAAGCCAAAGCTGCAAAAGGTTCTTTTGCATCTGGTTTTCTAGTTACAATTTCACCATTATCAGGGTTAGTACCAGAGATATCATCAACATCTACTGGGCTAGGTAGGTAACGACAAACAGCATCTAGTGCAGTTTGTACACCCTTATTTTTGAAAGAAGAACCACACATCATTGGAACAATGCTTAAGTCGATACAAGCCTTACGGATTGCTTCGTGCATTTCATCTTCTGTAATGCTATTAGGATCGTCGAAGAATTTCTCCATTAAATTGTCATCGTATTCAGCAACGCTTTCAACCAATTTAGCTCTCCATTCGTTCGCTTCATCCACCATATCAGCAGGTACAGGAATTTCGTCAAAGGTCATACCTTCTGTTTCCATATGCCAGATAATACCTTTCATTTTAATCAAATCCACCACACCTGTAAAATCATCCTCAGCACCAATTGGTAATTGTAAAGGCACAGCATTAGCGCCCAACATTTCTTTAACTTGGTTTACTACCATTAAGAAGTCAGCACCACTTCTATCCATTTTGTTTACAAAACCAATACGTGGTACTTTATAACGGTTAGCTTGGCGCCATACAGTTTCAGATTGTGGTTCAACACCATCAACCGCACTAAATAAAGCAATCAAACCATCCAAAACACGCATACTACGTTCTACTTCAATAGTAAAATCCACGTGACCTGGAGTATCAATAATATTAAAATAGTAGCTCTTTGTGTTTGCATCAGCAACACCTTTATTGGTAGGAAACTTCCACTGACAGCTAACAGCTGCAGATGTAATAGTAATACCACGCTCTTTTTCTTGCTCCATCCAGTCAGTGGTAGCAGCACCATCGTGTACCTCACCAATTTTGTGAATCATACCGGTATAGCGTAAAATACGCTCGGTAGTTGTGGTTTTACCCGCATCAATGTGAGCGGCAATACCAAAGTTTCTCTGAAATTTTAAGTCAGCCATAACGCTTTGTTATTTTGTTTGTGTGATTTTTTGTTTTCTTGAAACCAGCTTTTAGCCCTTTGTTGTAAGCCTATTGCGTCGTACACTTGTACAACAACAATTTAATGCAGCAAAGAACATCCCTTTTTTTGAGCCGCAAAGGTAGGGGAATGACTAATTGAAAAGACTAGCCACTTAATGAATATTTACCTAGATGTATAAGCCCTATTTAAAAATAATAAAATTAGCATGTCGTGCTTGTTTAATAATGTGTTGTCATTAATTTACGCAATCAAAAACTAGTGAAGTATGAAGGTTTCTAACATTAATATGATAACAGGTTTATTAAACCTGAATGATTTATCAACCTTGTTACGTACCGCTTATTTATTAAGCGATGAAATAGCTATTGTAGGTGATACCGAATTTTATATTTTTTCGGACCAAATTTTTAAAAGCGCTGGGTTTAAAGTAAAAATAGGAATGCTTGTAGACTATTTTACAAAAAATGATAGTGACGAAAAAAACAAGGAAATGGTAGACGCATTGCAAAAAATAAGCATCCTGTACAAAAATTATAATGCTACCAAAAATAAAACCGCACATCAAATAGGCGCTTTTAGAAAAATAGAAGCCAATGTTAATGACATATTTAAAATATACATTAATGACATAGTTGAAGCAACCAAAGTAAATGGAATGGATGTATTTAAAGATTTGGCGGCAGAACCGCAAGTAAGCACTATGTCCATTACTTCAAGTGTTGATTTAAAACCTAGTAAAGATGTTAGGCGCATTACTATGACAGAGGCAATGCTTTTTCCCTTTGAAAATACAAATACACCCTATACAATTCCTGTTGTGAGCTTACATTATTCTGGCAGAGAGTTTGGTGCCAACTTAAATTATTATGACCCACACGAACCAGAGGCAATAACTGCAGATCATGGGTATTTAACATTACTACTAGAAATACCTGCTATTGGGGTTTGTACCCTAAATGAGCTGAAACTATTGCAAGCTTTTTTTAAGCAAGTTGGTAGTAGTTTTAGACAATTGGTAGATGAATGGACTGCCTTTTGCCAACAAAGTCAAGATTATGCTAAGCGTATTGCATTTTTTACTGAAAAAGTACAACCAGCAGCTGCAGCCTTGCAATCAGAAATAGAAAAAAATGATATTTTACAGTTTATAGCAAAACGAAAAGAGGTAAACCAATTGCCAATTCATGTACTAATGGGAGAAACCTCTAGGCAGCATTTTTTAGATTATTACCGCTACATGCAAATAATAAACGATGAAAGCTGGCAAAAAATAACCGACACCATAACCAATAATCCATCATTGGCACAGCAACGCATACCTATTATATGTACTGGTACATTTATACCCAAAGATGTAGAGCAGCTTATAAGTAATAAGATAGAAACATTACCAGTAGATGCACCTTTAGCAGTAAAAAAATCTTTTAACATAGATTAATACAACAAAAACAAGCAGTAACCATGAAACATCTATCGCTACACTACACACAAGTTGAGCTGTTGCAAGCGGCTAATAGAATGCGCTTTGCATCCTTAACCGAATTTACCAATTACATTACCCACAACAATCTAAGTAGCATATTTTGCATTACCAATACAAACGATGCTACTACCAGTTTTGCTGTAATGCACAATACAATACTGCTAGATCACCCAAGCCTAGGGTTTAGTAAACTAGAAGATTACCATATAGCCACTACCAACCATTTTCCAGATGCTGATACTTACTACCAAGCACTACAAGCAGGTTACAAAAAATACGAGGATTACCAACTGGTGCAGCAAGCTGGTATTGCCGAAAAAGAAACCTTAGAAAAAATAAAGCTAACAGGCTTTATGAAGGGTTTTGACGATTTTACACAATACCTACAAGCAAACCCCCAAATAGTAAAGCCCGAATTTGAAGCACTTACAGATGCCTACAAGCTGTACCAATTTGCCATTGCTAATGGCTTTGATAAATACGACGCTTTTAAAACCGCACTAGAAAAAGGATTTACCAACCTGCATATGCTTAATGTGGCCACAGAATTAATGTTTCCAGATTTTGCTACCTACAACCAAGCATTGCAATGCGGCTTTAGAACTTACGATGAACTAGAACTGGCGCTACAATGCAAAATAAGAGACAGTGCTGACCTTACAAACTACATAGAGCTACGTCATGTAGGCGAGGATACCAATACTTTTGATGAACGCTTACTGATGGTTATTCTATCTAAAATAGAGCAAGGCAAGCGCTTATCGCTTAATAAATTGTACGATGTTTTTCAACGTAGCCTTAGCGAATACAAATACACCGATACCAACCAACTACCAGCATGGTTTACACAACAGTTTAACGATAAAGAAGTATTTAACCAATTTGTAAGTACCAATAAGCAACTAAAAAAATATGGTGACTACGACCACGATGGTGAGTTTTTTCAAATAAACAAAATGCAAGACCGTATGGTAGTGCTAGATGGTAGCAATGTGGCACACAATAGTAATGGACAGCCCAATGCCATTCCATCTATAAGTAATTTAATTACCATGGTACAGTTTTTAAAACAGCAGGGCTTTACCGAAATTGCTATTATAGTAGACGCTTCGCTAAAAAAGAAAATACACGACATAGAAAAAATAAAGATACTGACCGAAATGGCAGAATACTTAGTAGCCCCACCAGAAAACTCTGCCGATATGTTTATAATACAATACGTAAAATCTAAACATTGCCTATTAATAAGTAACGACACCTTTAGAGAATGGAAATTAAAAGACGCATGGGTAGCAGAAAATATAGATTATTACAGGCTCGCATTTATGATTAAAGACAACGAAGTATTAATGCCCGATTTAAAATAGCCGTAATAAGCTACTTGAAGCATTATTTAATACTAAATAGCTTTAAAACTACATTGTATAAGCTTGTGTGATACACGTATGCCTTACATAAATATTAACTTATAAATATCTAAAACTAACATGCCCTAGGTGAAACCCACCCGACGTATGTAACTAGCAAACATGCCTTAGACGGACGCCACCCCACATATGTAACCAGTAAACATGCCTTAGGTGGAAGCCACTAAACATATCTAACTAGCAAATATGCTTTTAATAAAAGCCACCCGATACATGTAACAAGCAAATATACCTTAGGTGGAAGCCACCCGACATATGTAACTAGTAAATACTCTTTAAGTGGATATTTTTAGCTACTTCTTTTAAAACAATTATTGCATTTAAGGTGTTTTTAAGCAAAAGAGTTTATTGCACAAGTATTTAATAAAATTTTTTTGCCAAAATATAGAAACCTGTACACTAGTACATTTGTATACATTTAAAAAATAAACGCGTGATTATTATTAAAAAACACTTACAGCCAGATGCTACACCTGGCACAGGCGGAGCAAGTACCAGTGGCGCTTCATCTAGCAATAGCTCCAATATTCCTAAAAAAGATGTTGATTTTTTACACACAGTAGAAGCTGTGGTAGCTTCTTGGGCTAGCAATCCCAACTTTACGTTGCTATGGATAACCCAACCTGAATTTACTACCACTGTACAAACCTATCGTACCGTACTTACCCAACGGCAAGATACTGGTAAAGGTCGCTCCTCATTAACCAATAATATTAGAAAAGCAAATAAGGAAATAGATGCAGCCGTAACCGAAGTAAAAGTATATATAGAAAAGAAGTTTAAAAAAGCCAATGCTATACCAGAATTTAGTAGGTATGGTATTGTAAAAGAAAGCAACACTTATAGGTTACCAAAAGATGCTAATAGTAGGTTACAAGCCCTACCACTTATGCAAGCAGCTATTACAAAAGATGGTTTTGATAATGAAGAATATGGCAAAACCTTTTGGGCAAGTATAGCTGCTAGTTATAAAACCTCACTAGATGCTGCTAATGCCATAGATAGTACAGTAAGTGGTAAAGTAGCTACTAAAAACGAACTTAAAAAACACTTAACTAAAGCATTAAAAGCCCTATTGCTTTTAATAAAAGCCAATTATCCTGATACATATAAAGGTGTAAAAAGAGAATGGGGCTGGAAGAGATAAGTGCTACACTATTATATGATTACAATATTTAAAAAAAGCCCTTTTAAGGGCTTTTTACTTACCATAAGCCTAGCAGTATTAACAAATTATCACAAATGGAGTTATATAATTGTATTTTTTTCATTTTTACCGATGTTAATATACTATTCACTAACTTTTTAGGTATTAACCCTACTTTTAAAGCTACCAAATAACTGACATGAAACAAATTTTAACCCTCCTGCTTATTGGGCATGTAATAGTAGGCGCTGCGCAAAACCAAAAAACTGATACCAAGGTAAAGCGCTGCTACACTGTTGAGCATATTAAAGCCATACGAGCCCTGCAGCCCAATTTAGAAACTGATAAGCAATTTGAGCAATGGTTACAACCACTTGTAAAACAGCACAAAGTTAAAAAAACTGGTATCCAGTACAAAGTGCCGGTATTAAACTACACATTGCCAGTTATATTTCACATAGTATACAATGGAGAAGCAGTAGGTAGTGGTAATAATATTTCAGCTGCTCGTATTCAAGCGCAGATTTTACAATTGAATAAAGATTACGCCAACCTGTCAAGTAGTCCTTATGCTGTTTCGGCCAATTCAGGTATACAATTTGCCCTTGCAACAAAAGATAAAAATGGCAATACATTAGCAGAACCAGGTATTGAGCGTATTAGCCGTAGTACCAAAAGCTGGACCGCCCCACCCTATACAGATACCTATATAGATGCTACTATAAAACCTAACTCTATTTGGGATCCTACAAAATACATCAACATTTGGCTAGTAGATATGTCTGGTGTAGGTATTTTGGGTTTTGCAACATTTCCTGGTTCTTCTACATTAAACGGCTTAGATAATACTGAAACCGCTACTAAAGCAGGTTTAGCCATTGACCCAACAACAGTAGGCAGTATTTTTTCTGCAAGTGATTGTGGCATCAGTAGCCCTTATACTTTAGGCAAAACCATGACACATGAAATGGGGCATTTTTTAGGCTTGCGTCATATTTGGGGCGACCAAGACCCTGCACCATGTTCTGATGATTATTGTGGCGATACACCATTACATTTTGAAGCCAATTATGGTAAGCCTACCCATCCAAAACCTAATACTTGCGGCACTGCCGATGAAATGTTTGAAAACTACATGGATTATTGCGACGACAATATACTAAATACATTTACAGCAGACCAAGTAGATAGAATGCAAACCGTATTATTAAACAGCCCTAGAAGAAACACTTTACCAACATCTACTGTTGGCGCTTATATGCCAGTAGGTAGTAATAAAATAAGTTTCTCGCTTTGTAGTGGTAGTTTAGCTGTTAGTGAAGCAGGCACTACAGGTAGTACTGTAAGATATAGAGACATCCCACTATCAATAAATGTAGAAAATATTGCCACAGGAAGCGCCACAATAACTTTTACAAAAAGCGGTACGGCTGTAAGTGGTAAAGACTATCAATTATCAGCTAACGGCGTAACATTTGCAAATAATGATGCCACTCAAGGCTTTTATGTAAGAATATTTGATAATGCCGCCTACGATGGCGATAGAACCATTGTATTGGGCTATACCATTTCTGGTAGTGGCGTTACGGCTGGTACTAATGGGCAAAGCTTAACAATTACCATAAAAGATGATGATTATGTAGTAGTAGGGCAAAATACAACTACTTTATTAACACAAGATTTTGCAACTACACCATCAGGTTGGGGAAGTATTAATAGTACTGGCGCTACAAATAAATTTACAATAAGCAGCAACGGTAGTGCTGGCGGTACTGGTAGCTGTTTGCATATTACTAATAATACTTCAAGCAAACCAAACACCTACACAGCCACTGTAGATGGTTCTTCTATCTATCGAACACCACTTATTAACGCATCTGGGTATAAAAACTTAAGCTTAAGCTTTAAATATTTAGTATATGGCGAGGCAGATAACACTGGTGTGTATGACTTTGGATCTGTATTACATTCTACCACTTCAACATTTGGTTCTCCTACAGCAATTGGTGGCCCATACGTAGGTCTTGCAGGTATTACATCTGGTACTGCTATACTTTCTAGCTCACTTACAAATTTATCAAACTCAAGTTTTTACTTAGGCTTCAAATGGGAAAATGACAACTCAGCAGGTAACGATCCTGGATTAAACATTGATGATGTAGTACTTACTGGCGATAACACAAAAGTAGAAACTACTGCTAGTAGTAGCTATGCATTTGCCGTAGATAATACTACAAGCATCAATAACTACTTTAAAAGCACTAGTAACGATAATATTATTGCCACAGTAAAAAACCTTTCTGCAAGCGTAAGTAATCTGGTTGCATTTATTACTGAGGCTGGTATCGATAGATTGAACATTACAAGTGGTACAAGTACCTTCTTAAGAAGTAGAAAAGTAATTAAGCTAGCACCTACAAGTGCCGATAATACTACAGCAAACACAACAACTATTTACTTTACCACTGCAGAAGTTGCTGCATGGCCAAGTGCTACCACTTTGAAAATAATTAAAATTAAAGATGGCACTTCACCTAGCGATAACTTAAACTCAAACAATAGTGTATTAATTAAGCCTACAGTAGATGACCAAAGAACTGCAAATGGCTTTATCGCTTACACCATTACCACTACTGGTTTTGGTAGCTATATTCTAGTAGATGGTACAACTGTTTTACCAGTATCATTATTAAGTTTTGATGCTACTGCTGAGAAAAATAGTGTGCTATTAACATGGTCTACATCAAACGAAATAAACAATGTAGGCTTTGATGTACAACGTAGCACTAATGGTACAGCATTTACCACTATTGGCTTTGTAGCAAGTAAAGGCACAGGTGCTAATACTTACAGCTTTAACGATGGTGCAGTAGTAAGCAACACTAAATACTACTACCGTTTGTTACAAAAAGATGCTGATGGCAAAACTGGTTTAAGCAATGTTGTTTCAGTAGTATTTAATGGCGAAAGCAGCAATGTAAGAATTACGCCAAACCCAGTTAAAAATCTATTAACCATAAGATACAATGTACCTACAACAGTTGTAGACATTGTTATTACAGACGTTCTTGGAAGAAAAATCTTTACCACAAGAGCTTCTGGTACGATACAAGTAAATACCGAGGCTTGGACAAAAGGCGGTTACTTTGTACAAGTGAACGATGGTAACAGCGTTCAAAGCTATAAAGTGATTAAAGATTAAGTAGAATAAGCAACATGAGAAAAAGGGCCTGCAATAATATCGATGCGCTGAAGAAGCAATTTTTTATAGCCACGATGTTATTGACAGGCCTTTTTATTTTGCCTAAAATAATGGTAGCACAAGACACAACTGCCATACCTTACTGGCAAATTGCATTTAAAAAACAGTGCTATAAACTTGGGGCTAATGCGGTTGTAGATACCATTGCTATTACCAAAAAGCAACAGAAAGAAGCCTTTTGTATTACTTATAAAAATGAAAATACCAGCTCAGATTTGGCTGGCAAAAAAACAATTATTCTAATGACTGCCACAAGGCAAGAAATTGGCAGATATGACCTAAAAGATGATGTAGTAAAAATACCTCTTCCAATATTAATTGAAGCTAGCACAGAGCGGTTAATTTCACTAAATGTAATTCAACAACCTTCTAGCCTACTTGCAAAAAGAGCAAGAATTGGCACTAAGCTGCTTTGTTACCTAAAATGGTAATTGAAATTTTATTGCTATTCCTTTATGATAGAGACCTTATGCCTCTACCATTTCACTTAAATATTGCTTTTCTTCTTTAAATGCCTTTCTTGGCTTTAAACCCAATAATTCAAACATGGCATTGTCTTCGTCAAAGCTTGGATTTGGTGTAGTTAATAGTTTATCGCCTGCAAAAATTGAATTAGCGCCAGCCATAAAACACATAGCTTGTTCGCTCACACTCATATCAGTTCTACCAGCACTTAAACGCACCATTGTTTTAGGCATTAAAATACGTGCAGTAGCTATCATACGAATCATATCCCAAACCACCACTTTCTCGTTGTTTTCTAATGGCGTACCTTTTATAGCTACCAATGCATTAATAGGCACACTTTCAGGATGTTCAGGCATATTGCTAAGCGTGTGCAACATTTTAATTCTGTCTTCATGCGTTTCGCCTAAGCCTATAATACCACCACAACACACGGTAACGCCAGCTTTACGCACATTGTCTAATGTTTGTAAGCGGTCATCGTACGTACGTGTGGTAATAATTTCGCTATAATGTTCTTTACTTGTATCTAAATTATGATTGTAGGCATACAAACCAGCTTCTGCCAGTCTTTCTGCCTGACTTTCGGTAAGCATACCCAATGTGCAACAAACTTCCATGCCTAATTCGTTTACACCTTTTACCATGTCTAGCACACGGTCAAAGTCACGATTGTCACGTACTTCACGCCAAGCTGCACCCATGCAAAAGCGTGTGCTACCAGCATCTTTGGCTTTTTGTGCATAGCCAAGTACATCCTCTTTTTTCATCAACGCTTGTACATCTACACCTGTGCTATAGCGGGCTGCCTGAGGGCAATATGAACAATCTTCGCTACAACCACCGGTTTTAATACTTAACAACGTACACACTTGTACCTCTGCTGTATCGTTGTATTGTCTATGTAAAGTAGCAGCTTTAAACACCAATTCAAGCAATGGTGTGTTGTAGATATCATGAATTTCCTGAAGTGTCCAATTATTGCGTAAGTCTTGCATTATCAATGTAAATGTTGAACCGCAAATATAGACCACTGATTAAAATGATAGGAATGATTTACATGATTATTTAGATTACGCCATCAACAAGAAAATGGCCAAACGCTTATGAATATCAACGCTTTCCTTTTTCCATTGGGCAATGGTTTTAGTTTTTATAAATTCTGAAGGCGCTGTAATATCTACAGCAATGCATAGCTGTGTGGTGTCTTTACAAGCGGCCAATAATTCTTTAATTAACTGATTGTTACGGTATGGCGTTTCTATAAAAATTTGCGTGCAATTGTTTTTAGCTGAATAGTTTTCTAGGTTTTTAATGGCATTTTTTCTCTCCAAATTATCTATGGGTAAATAGCCGTTAAACTGAAATTGTTGCCCATTCATACCGCTAGCCATTAAGGCTAGTAAAATAGAATTTGGGCCTACCAAAGGCTTTACCACGGCACCATTTTGCTGCGCTACGTTTACCAATATTTGTCCCGGATCGGCTACACCTGGGCAGCCTGCATCGCTAATGATAGCAATGTTTTTACCTTGTAGCAATAATTGCTTAAACGCTTGCTGCACTTCTGTTTCTGCCTTGTGTATGGCAAACCATTGTTGGTCGTCTATCACCATTTCTCGCCACAGCTTTTTTAAATACCTACGGGCAGATTTTTCGTTTTCTACAAAAAATACAGAGCAGTTTTTAACAGCATCTAGCAAATAAGCAGGCAATACTTCTAAAGCATCTTCGTGCAAAAAAGTAGGTATTAAATAAACAGTTCCTTTTGACATATATTTTGATTACACGTCCCGATAGCTATCGGGATAAAATGATTGCACGAATTACACGAATGTTTGGCAATGATTACGAAGAATTTTATGGTAGCGGATTTGAAATCTCAAACTCGAGCAGGTCTTTGACCTGTTCGTTGCAGTTACTTGACTATTTAATTTCAGAAGATAAGAACTAAGTAACGTTTTAGCACTGGTCAGAGACCAGCGCTAGTGGTCGTTTAGTTACTTGACTATTCAATTTCAGAAGAGAAGAACTAAGTAACTTTTTAGCACTGGTCAGAGACCAGCGCTAGTGGTATTTTTTAAAGTTTTCGGCGATAGTAATATTTTGGACCTGGATATATTTTAGTAGTGTCAGCCTTCCCATACCCACTCTTGAATTGTAAAGAATCAGCAGAAAGTTTTGTTATCAACAGCCAATTTTCGCTAACCATTCCCCAAGTAAATGATACAGATATTAAAGAATCATTTATCCAACGCCAATTACCACCATGATCAAACGGATTTATAGTTATTGTTTTGTCTGTCCCAAAAGTTAAATTTTTATAATACCCAATTGGTTTATATGCAGAATCAGGATGCCAAATGCCATAGATTTTTGAAGTATCAACTGAAGCGGTTTGCTTTTCTGAATTTGAAGGTGAGTTTTTGCTACATGAAATGAACATTAAGATTGCAAAAAATGCTAGTGAAAGTACTTTTTTCATAAAATATTATTAGAGTTAAAAAATTAAAAATTAATCAAATGGTCACTAACTTGTTTGTTTCAATTACTTGACTATTTATTTTAGATCTAAGTAACGCTTTAGCACTGGCCACAGGCCAGCGCTAGTGAGCTAGTGGTTGTCTAGCCCATTTTGTTTAATATCTTCCTTTGACATTCTTGAATCGCCATCATAAAAATGAAATCTGTCCTTAGCAAGATGAAAAGCAACAGAGGTGTCCACGACCTTGAAAGTATTCCTGTCTGCACCTTCTATTCTCTCACCTCGGTAATAGCAATATTTTTTATCAACAGCATATAAATAGCTTTCTAATATTTTGAAAGTTTTTGGGTCAGCATAATCCATTATACTCAAAGAACCCCCGTCGACCATTGGCGTGAAATGATAAACATGCTTTTTGTCCTTAAAATGTTCCCAACTAAGTATTTGTAACGTCACAGTGTCAACTACATTTTTGAGTTCATCTCTGCTTTCATTTAGTGTGTCATAGGGGCGGGCGTTCCAAACTGTTGTCAAGAAGACATCAAATGGTTTGCTGTTTACTGTTGTGTCCATTTTGTAAGAATTGTCAGTAGCTTTAAATGCTATGTCGCCAACATTATTAATAAAAAGTCCACATTTTAACTGCATAAAGGAATTTGTATCTCTATAAACTAATTCATTAGCATTTGTCAAATGGTTTGAAGTTTCACTTTCCTTTTTAGATAATTGCTCATTCTTCTCGTCATTATTTGCTGCACAAGAAGTAAATATCAAGATGATTATTATAAAAGTAATTGTTCTCATGAAATGATTTTGAACTCTTGAATTGCCGCCACTTTCAAAAAACCTCACGCCAATACACCAAATATAAATGTATTGGCGCAAGTGTTTGGTTTATTTCTTCACTTCCTCAACCTTACTAGTACCACCGCCTCTTAAATCTATAATTCTTCTAGCAATAAAGTAGGTGTCTACAAGGTCTTTATGGGTGTCGCTTAGTTGGCCTTCCATCAAGTCGTCAAGCTCTACAAGGCTGGCTTTGGCTTGCTTAAATAAGTCTACCAATTGCGTATTGCTGTTTATGTGGGTGGCATCTATAATGTCTCTTTCTGCGGCTTTTGGTGTGGCAGTAGTAATGGCATTGCTAAGTTCGGTAAGGGTGGCTTGGGTTACTTTATAGGGCTGTAGCGCTGTAAGGTGTGGTTCTAAGGCGGTAATCATGGCTTTGCAAATGGTGATGCCTTTGTCATCTGCTAGCTCGTGTAAGTCGGTAAAGCTGTGGTCAATGGCTTTTAGCAATACATCGTCTTTTATTTTCCTTGCATAAGGCTTTGCTTTTACGCTAATAGCAGCGGCAATAGTAAAGGCATTATCAAGCGCCTTGTTTTTATTTTTGGTATAGCCACCTGTATCGGTGCTTTGCTTTTGCTCGTTAGTGGTGGTAATTTTTGCAACAATGGCTTTAAATACGCTGTACTCATCTGCTACAAGTGGTTCGGTGTCAATAATGGTTTTATTATCATCTAATAATTTTACCACTGCCAAGTGCATGTTTTGGTGGTTGGTTTGCTTTCTGTTCATGTTGGTATTATTTTAACCATATGAAGGTAAAACGGTTTTTTTATAATGTCAAATTTTAGGCGTAGTTTTTTTACAATTTATTCTTTTCTGCACCTTTTATTTGCCATGATAGAGCAGTAGTTGAATGGATAATAAGGTGACTATTGGTATTAAGCATAAAAGTGTTGTGTCAAAGTATTAAAGTGAGGTGTCAAACTACTAAAGTAGGGTGACAAACTATAAAAGTGTACCGTCAAAGTATTAAAGTATAGAGAAAAAGTACTTTAGTATGATGTCAAAATACTGAAGTGAGGTGTTAAACTATAAAAGTATACTTTCAAACTACTAAGGTGCGGTGACAAAGTACTGTAGTACTGTTGACGGTGGTAAGCATTAGTTTCTAAATCTCGTTAGATCCTTCGTTCCTCAGGATGACAATAAAACCATCGGCAGCATGACAACCTTTGTGCGCTTTGCCTTCTTTGTTGCTTTGTGTGATACTAATCCTTGAAGGTTTTGTAAAATCTTCAAGGATTTTATACGCATAGATAAAAGCCCCACAGCGAACAGAACGTACAAGTGTAGATGCTTCGTAAACTCAGCACAAGCTACACAACTGCCAAATATTACTACTACTGCTGGTTAACAAATACTACTTGCTTTTCTTTTACAGCAATAATGCTTAACGTAGCGGCTATAACCGAATAGGCTGGTGCCAACACCCAACCAATAAATGGCACAAAGTGCATGATGTAAAATACCAAGCCATTGCCTATGGCTAGGCCTTTGTGTGTGCCTACGTAGGCGATGCTTTCGGCGGCAGATTTTTTGTTTCGCTCCATGCTATAATCTAGCATTGAG
Organism: Parasediminibacterium sp. HNIBRBA5674; assembly: GCF_056745525.1. Lineage (NCBI taxonomy): Bacteria > Pseudomonadati > Bacteroidota > Chitinophagia > Chitinophagales > Chitinophagaceae > Parasediminibacterium > Parasediminibacterium sp. HNIBRBA5674. Next base: position 81,877 of record NZ_JBQWIE010000006.1, read on the forward strand.
AAACCGTAGTAATAACACTCTACCAATAGTGCCATTACTGGCATTAACCAGCCTGCTATGGGAATAATGCTGATGATTAAAATAGAAAAGCTGTAAACAGTTTGCCATAAGGCGTTTCGGCCGGCAATGCGTATGCCACGAATGATGTCTTTGGTGAGTTCTAAAAAGCTAAATGGATAAGATTTGCCTTCTAAAATGGCTTCGGTTTTTTCGCTTAAAAAAGCAAATACTGGCGAGCCTACAATAAGAAATAGATACTTGAACAATGAGAAATAAAACAGCATCATGGCTACCCATAAAATGAGGCTGCCTAGTGTAAACAGAAAGCCAAGAAAGCCGCTGTTAATTTTATCGAGCCATACTTTAAGGCCTGTTTTTAGGCTTAAAAATTCGATGAAATTATTGCTAGTTTTACCAAAATAGTACATGCTTACCATGAACAAAATGGTATAAATAATGCCTGGAATTAAAATCCATTTCCAAAGCTTATGCTTTTGTATAAATTGATGCGCCTTAAAATAGGCCTGTATGGCAATGATAATTTCTTTGAGCACTTGATGGGGGTATTTAGCAAGTGCAAGTTACTGTATTAGCGGCAAACAGTGGCTTGTGTATTACTTCATCAACAATAGTAGCTTATATACTGTTTGCAAATATGGGTCTGCTAGCAAGTAAGTTTTCAAGCCATCATTGATAGCTTTTTGGCTGCTATCTGCATCTAAACGCTTGGTTTCAAAAGCATGATTAATAATAGTGAAAGGCGCTTTTACACTGTCTTTAGTAGGCATGTCGTCTTCTTCATCGTCATCATCAACGCTAGTGTTGTTTTTGCGCTGCTGAATGACATCTGCAAGTAATAGTGATTGGTCTTTTGGTTGTTTGTTGGCAATAATTTTTTGCCTGCGGCTAATGATATCTGCGAAGGCTTTTGAGCTTGCCACTTCAGTAGCTGCGGCAGCTTTTAATGCAGCAATATTTAAGGGCGCATTGGGCTTGTAATATTTATTAGCATCTATTGGTTGCACTATTAATGCTTGCTTTTCATCAGCTTCTCTTCTGGCTCTTGCACTTAGTACATCTGGCAATATAATATCTGGTATAACACCTATTGCTTGTGCAGTTGTACCATTTACTCGGTACAGCCTATCCATTGTAAGTTTTATGTAGCTATCAGCACGTTTGTTTCTGTTGCTTTCTTCAAGGCTAATGGTTGTATCCATAGGCAACACAGACTGCGCAGTAGCTTTGCCAAATGTAGGCGCACCAACAATGACTGCTCGGTTATAATCTTGTAAAGTACCTGCTAGCATTTCAGAAGCAGAAGCGCTGTAACCATTTACCATTACAACTAAAGGCCCATCGAAAATGGTACCACGGTTCATATCTTTAAGCGTGTACACTTTGCCAGCTTTGTCTTTTATTTGCCCCACAGGGCCAGCATCTATAAAAATGCCTGCAAGGTCTATGGCTTCTTGCAGCGAGCCGCCACCATTGTAGCGCACATCTATTATTAACCCTTGAATATTTTCTTTCTTCAATTTTAAAATTTCTTTAGCCACATCATTGGCGCAGCCTTTAGCACCATTGCCTTTTTCTTCCCAATCTTCATAAAAAGCAGGCAGCGAAATATAACCGATAGACTTCTCACCTTTTAAAATAAAACTCTTCACTTTGTCGTCTTCTTCACCGTTATCTATCACTTGCCTTTGCAGGGTTACTTGCCTTGTACTACCGTCAGCTTTTTTTACGGTTAAGGTCATTTTATCTTGCGAATGATTGTCAAACAAATCATTCACCATAGCTGCATCTTTATCAGACACATCTACTTTTTCTTGACCTTCCCATTGTACGCCTGTAATCTTATCGCCTTTGTTTAGCAAGCCACTTTTATAAGCAGAACTACCAGGTGCTAGGTCTGAAATAATGGCCTTGCCATCTTCATCTTCATTTAATGCAAACCCAAAACGAGAAGGCTTTTTGCCTAATTCACTTTCAAAATCTGCCTTTGCATCTAACGAGAAATATGCTGAGTGCGGATCGTAACATTCAGCAATGGCTTCACAATAACTATTGCCTATTTCTACATCAATATCATTTGGGTGTAGCAGTAACTTTTTAATAGGGCGCTTTACGGCCGCTTGTACCTTACGCCTTAGTATTGGCTCTATACTATCGGTAAACTTTTTCTGGTTAAACGTAGGCTTTGCATTGGTCAAATAAGCAGCGATATTTTGAACCACAGCAAGCTTCATGAGCTTGTAAATTTTTAATCGTTGCGCCGCAGTGTTGCTAGCATAAGTGGTATCTTCTACAACAGTTAATTGCTTTTTAATAGTTACATTAAATGGTTGCTTGCAAATATTATCAACCATAGTATCTACCTGCTGAATGCGTTGCTTGTAAAGCGTTGTAAGCATTTGTAAAAAAGTAGCTTGTTTGGCTTTTACCAAATCATCTAACTGAAACTGATACTTGCTTAAAGCAGCAATATCTTGTTGGGTAAAATAGATTTTTTCATCGTCTAATTTATCTAACAACACACCAAACATGCTAGCAGAAAATGCATCGTCTAAAGGCTTTGGCTGCACATGAAATTTCTCTGCCATTCTAGTAACCATAAAAGCATTATTTACTGCTTTTTGTATAGGCGTTTGTACTTGTGCAGATACCGTATAGATACCGATACATACTAGAAAAAGGCTTAGAAATATTCTCATAAAAATTAGGTAGTAATAATGTACAAATTTAAAAAGCAAGCAGCTTATCAATGCTTTCTTTTAGTCTTGCTTTGGCTAAAAAGTTCTGTTCTAATGGTGTGCTAAAAGGTATCGGTGTATCGAGACTTGCACAGCGTACTATTGGTGCATCAAGCATAGTAAAACAATGTTCACTTATCCATGCGCTTATCTCGCCAGCAATACCACCAAATAAGGTGTCTTCGTGCAGTAATAATACTTTACCCGTTTGCGCCACAGCGGCCTTGATAGCGTCGTAATCTAATGGCAGCAAGCTTCTTAGGTCTAGTATATGTAAGCTTATTGCAGGATGTTGTTGTTGAAATTCTGTAGCCCAAATGACACCTGCACCGTAGGTTATCACGGTTATGTCATCGCCTTCTTTTACTAGATTAGCTTTACCAATTGGCACTTCGTAATAAGCTTCAGGCACAAGATCTGTAACACTTCTATACAATGCTTTATGCTCAAAAAATAATACAGGATTAGGATCATTAATGGCAGCAATTAACAAGCCTTTTGCATCAAACGCATTAGATGGATACACCACTTTTAAGCCCGGTACATGTGTAAACCAAGCCTCGTTACTTTGGCTATGAAAAGGCCCAGCACCTACACCTGCACCTGTAGGCATACGAATTACCACATCGGCATGTTGCCCCCAGCGGTAATGTATTTTAGCAAGGTTGTTGACTATTTGGTTAAACCCTACAGACACAAAATCGGCAAACTGCATTTCAACCACACTTTTAATACCTTCTAAACATAAACCCAATGCAGCACCAATTACAGCGCTTTCACACAATGGTGTGTTGCGTATACGTTGCTTGCCAAATGTTTCTACAAAGCCTTCGGTTACTTTAAACACACCACCGTATTCAGCAATATCTTGCCCCATTAATACAAGGTTCTTATGTTTTTTTAGCGATTGAAATAAGCCTTGTTTGATAGCGTCTACAAAGCGTAGTTCTGTTGTAATGGCTTGTGTATTTTTGGTTGTAAAATCTTGTAAGTTGTGGTAGTTTTTTACAGTTTTTAACCAGCTATAAGTCGCTATTCTATCTGCATACACATCATTCAATTCTACATTGGTATTTACCACTGTAGGCACCATGTTTTCGGCTAATTTTAATTCACTATCTATATAGGCTTTTGCAGCGTGTTTAATGTCTGCAATTTCCATTTCTGTAATGGCTTCTTCAGCAATTAAAAACTGTTCAAAATTTTTAATCGGGTCTTTTTTGCTCCATTCTTGTAGCAGTTCTTGTGGCACATATTTTATACCGCTTGCTTCTTCGTGGCCTCGCATTCTAAAGGTTTCACATTCAATTATGTAAGGCTTTTGCTTGCGAATGCAGTAGTCTCTTGCGGCTTTAACCGTGTCGTACACTTGTACGATATTGTTGCCATTAATATTGGCGCCCATGATGCCATAGCCTTTGGCTTTATCCACTAGTCTTTCGCAACGGTATTGCTCGTTAGTAGGCGTGCTTAAGCCGTAGCCATTGTTTTCAATAATAAAAATGATGGGCAAATCCCAAACTGCTGCTAAGTTGAGTGCTTCGTGAAAATCACCTTCGCTTGTGCCACCATCGCCTGTAAATGCTAAAGCTACTTTTTGTTGTTGTTTTAATTGATAAGCGAGTGCCACACCATCTGCCACTGCCATTTGTGGGCCAAGGTGCGAAATCATACCACAAATATGATGTGCTTTGCTACCAAAATGAAAGCTACGTTCACGCCCTTTGCTGTAGCCATCTTGGTGGCCTTGCCATTGCTTAAACAATTGGTGTAAAGGCATTTGCCTTGTGGTAAACACACCAAGGTTTCTATGCAAAGGCATGATCCATTCATCATCTTGCATAGCCAATGTAGCACCTACACTTATGGCTTCTTGCCCTATACCACTAAACCATTTGCTTATTTTACCTTGCCTTAAAAGTACCAGCATTTTTTCCTCTATCATACGAGGTAATACAAGCTGTTTGTATAAGTTTACAAGCTCATCGTTGTAAAAGCCAAGGCGGTTGATGTACATAGCGTTTGGATGCTTTTTAATTATTGAGGGTAAGATAATAGAATTTTGTATTACGCTTACCAGCCTACTAAAATTTCTTAATTATTTTTCATAAAAAAGCCAGACTAAGGATTTAATCTGGCTTAAGGAAAATGTATTAAAAACTAACTAGTCTCTTTTTGCGAAGCGACTTAATAATTTCAAAATTTCGATGTACAACCATACGATGGTAACCATCAAACCAAATGCACCATACCATTCCATGTATTTAGGCGCGCCTTGTTCTGCACCTTGTTCTATCATATCAAAATCTAAAATTAAATTCAATGCAGCAATAGCTACAACAAATAAGCTGATACCAATACCCAATAAGCTACTATCGTACATAAAAGGGATAGTGATATTGAATAAACGTAGCAACATAGTTAGGCCATAAAATATAGCAATACCAACAGTTGCAGAGATAATAACACTCTTGAATTTCTCAGTGGCTTTAATGATTCTAAAATTGTACATCAAAAACATTGAGATAGCAACACCAAATGTTAAGCCCACAGCTTGTAATACTAAGCCAGGATAATTTTTAGAAAAGACTTCATTAAAAATGGCAGAAATACCACCAATAAATAAACCCTCTAGCAAAGCATACAAAGGCGCAATGTATTGTGCCCAATTTTTCTTGAAAATAATTGCAAAAGCGCAAATCATACCACCAAATGCACCAACCATAGTAAAGGTGTACATCTCATTTTGTCTTAGCGATTCGTTTAAATGCCAAGTGTATGAAGCACCACCAATAATCATTAGAAGTAAAAACCCAAACTTGTTAATTGTACCACGAACGCTCATCGTACCATGCATAGCGGCTTCGTGTGCGTAGCTTTTATCAAAAATTTTTTGTGTTAATGTAGGATTACCTGATTTAAAAAGTTCCATAGTGTTCTGTTTTATAAAATCAATATTACAAATTTACAACCATTCTTACCCTAGCTGTCAATTTTTCATTGTTAAAATATTATTTCAGTTTAGGATAATGATCAATAGTTTCAAAAACGTTTCTAGGATTTTGTTTTAGTAATGTAATAAATCTTGCTAAGCTATCAGTGTAGCCGGGGTTTCTAAACATTCTGTCATGCGTTAAAATAACCACATGATTTTTAGTGAATAATCGCTTGGGCTTTGCCAATGCACTGTCTACAATATCTGCCATGCGCTGTGGCTTTTGTACAGGGTTAGCACTCTTGTGATTAAAGTTCCATTCAACATCCCAACCAATTACGTTGTAACCGGCACTATCTAATAAAATACATGTGCTATCTACCAAATGCGACGCTTTCAATGTGTCTTTTAAAACCCAAGCACTATTACCAGGTAAGCGAATGATTTTATACGGTACGTTCAGTGTTTTTTGGGCTAAAAAGAAATCTTCTTTAGCCATTTCTGGATGTTGGTAAAAATATTTGTAATGACCATTAGCATGTGTGGTACTGTGATTAGTGAGCAAAAATTGCGGATAAGCTTCTCTAATTTCAGCCACTACGGCTTTTGTTTTTGCGCTATTAGCATGTTGCCCTACCATAAAAAAAGTGGCTTTTATACCAAGCTGCTTACATAAATCATAACAGGTTTGCGTACCATTTTGTGGGCCATCATCAAAAGTAAGGTAGATGTAATTTTTAGTACTATCGTGTACAAAAGGTTTACGCTCAAATTTATCTATTAGCGCTACACTTTTTTTAGGCTTTTTATCTTCTGTTGCCACCGCAGAAAACGATGGGTTTTGGCAACTCATTACCCAACTGGCTAATAATAAAATACCTACAACACGCAATTTCAAAGTACCCATTTTTTAAAAACTTAGCCTGCAAATATATACTACCTCTTGTGGCAATTGTTTAATGATTGTGCATCTTAACAAGCATTTAATTTGTCGCAACTAGAAATTTGCTTTTATAACATTGCTGCAACTATTAACTTTGCAGCCTATTTAAAAAGTAGACTTTCTCATAATCGGTCATGCTAGTTACATGAACCTTATATTTTTAGGATGAACACACACGAAGAAGTTTTACAAGACGTTGTAATAAAATTTGCAGGCGATAGTGGTGATGGTATGCAGCTTACGGGTCAGCAATTTACCAATAATACCGCTTTATTAGGTATTGATTTGGCCACTTTTCCTGACTTTCCTGCCGAAATACGTGCCCCAATAGGTACAGTACCTGGTGTAAGTGGTTTTCAGGTACATTTTTCTAGTAATCAAGTATTTACACCTGGCGACATTTGTGATGTATTGGTAATAATGAATGCTGCTGCATTAAAAGTAAACCTAAAAAGCATTAAGCCTGGCGGTAAAATTATTGCCAATATCGAGGGTTTTGATAACAAAAATTTACGCTTAGCAAATTACCCTGAAGGCGTTAATCCACTTGAAGATGGTAGCTTAGATAGCTATGAATTAATAAAAATAGATGTTACCAAATTAACCCGTGAAGCGCTAAAAGAGTTTACCGATTTGGGTACAAAAGAACGTGACCGTGCTAAAAACATGTTCGTTCTTGGTTTCATTTATTGGATGTATAACAGAAAATTAGATAATACCATCGATTTTCTAGAGGAGAAATTTGGCAAAAAAGAAACCATTTTACAAAGTAATATTAAGGTATTGCAAGCTGGCTACAACTATGGCGATACCACAGAAGCTTTTACTACTAGATATACAGTAGAAAAAGCCAAAATGAAGCCGGGTTTATACCGTAGTATTATGGGTAACCAAGCTTTATCTTACGGTTTAATTGCTGCTACAGAAAAAAGTGGCTTACCAATGTTTTTAGGTACCTATCCTATTACACCTGCATCTGATATTCTGCATGAACTGAGTAAGTACAAAAGCTTTGGCATTCGCACATTTCAAGCAGAAGATGAAATTGCAGGTATTACGGCAGCTATTGGCGCAAGCTATGGCGGTAGCATTGGTGTAACCACAACAAGTGGCCCTGGTATGGCATTAAAAACCGAAGCGATGGGTCTTGCAGTAATGCTTGAAATTCCTTTGGTAATAGTAAATATTCAGCGTGGTGGGCCTTCTACAGGCTTGCCTACTAAAACTGAGCAAAGCGATTTAATGCAGGCTTACTATGGTAGAAACGGTGAATGTCCTATGCCTATTATTGCTTCAGCCACACCAAGCGATTGCTTTGATGTAGCATTTGAAGCAGTACGTATTGCATTGCAACACATGACACCTGTGATTTTGCTAAGCGATGGTTATATTGCTAATGGTGCAGAGCCTTGGCGTTTTCCTCAATCAGCTGATTTACCAAACATTGCAGTAAGTTTTAAAACTTCACTAAGCGAAGGCGAAGACAAGTTTTTACCATACAAAAGAGATGAAAAATTTGTACGTCCGTGGGCGGTGCCTGGTACAGCTGGTTTTGAACACCGCATAGGTGGTTTAGAAAAACAAGATGTTACTGGTAATATTAGCTACGATGCAGACAATCACCAACACATGGTGAAGATTCGTCAGGCTAAAGTAGATACTATAGCCAATTATATACCTGAACAAAAAATTGAGGTTGGCCCTGAAAAAGGTAAAGTATTGATTTTAGGTTGGGGCAGCACATTTGGTGCTATTAAAAGTGCTGTTTTAGATTTAAATGCGATGGGGCATGCAGTAAGCCATGCGCATATTCGTTACATGCGTCCTTTTCCTAAAAACCTAGGCGATATTATTAAAAGCTTCGGCCACGTGTTAATACCGGAAATTAATAATGGTCAGTTAGTAAAAATAATTCGTGACCAATATATGGTAGATGCAAAAGCCTATAACAAAATAATGGGTATACCTATTACCAAAGGTGAATTAATAGAAGAAGTATTGAAAATGATATAGTTATCATTAGAATTTAAACTCACAAATAAAAGGCATTACCGTTTGGTGATGCCTTTTTGCCTTCTATGAAAATCTATCGAAAAAATATTTGCAATACTGTTGCAATTAATTCAATCGTTCTATATTTGCAACATTGTATCAAATATTTATCAGTATGAAGAAGCTTATTAGTTTATTGTTTATGTGCGCCTTAGCAACTTTATCCGCTTTTGCACAATCATTTACAAACAATACAACTGTAGTTACACAGGTAGCAAAAGGTAGTTTGCACGGCAGCATCAATGATGCCAAAACTGGCAAGACATTAGCTGGTGCTTATATTTTTTTACACGATATTAAAATAAGTGTAGCAAGCGATGCAAATGGTAACTATGCGATTAATAATATTCCTGCTGGTAAATACTTGGTAGAAGTAAGCTATATAGGCTATGCAACCATTATAGAAGCCGTTGAGATTACTGACAATGCTATTAAAAACTTTAGCCTTAAAGAATCGGCTGTTGAACAAGAAGCTGTAACTGTTACAGGTGTCGCTTCTGCAACAAAAACCAAGCAATCACCACAACCTGTAAGTGTGGTTAAAAAGTCAGACCTTTTACAAACATCTTCTAGCAATATTATTGATGCCTTAAGTAAGTTAGTACCAGGTGTAAATGGTTTATCTACTGGGCAAGCTATTTCAAAACCAGTTATTAGAGGTTTAGGTTACAACCGTGTAGTTACTGTACACGATGGCATTAGACAAGAAGGCCAACAATGGGGTGATGAACATGGTATAGAAATAGATGAATATAGCGTACAACGTGTAGAAGTGCTGAAAGGCCCAGCATCACTAATGTATGGCAGCGATGCGATGGCTGGTGTGGTGCATTTAATAACCAATGTACCTGTTGAAAAAGGCACTTTAAAAGCCAATATTCTTGGTAGCTACACTGATAACAATAACCTGTACGGTACTAATGCTAATGTGGCTGCGCATTTTAAAAACGGCATCAACTTTACCGTGTATGGTTCTTACAAATCTGCGGCAGACTATCAAAACAAATACGATGGTAAAGTATTTAATAGCCGCTTTAATGAGCGCAATTTTGGTGGCTATATTGGTATTAATAAATCATGGGGCTACAGCCATTTATTGGTAAGTAATTTTAACCAAAAAATAGGTATGGTTGAAGGTGAAAGAGATGCTACTACTGGTAAGTTTTTAGTAAATGCTGGCACACCTGATGAGCATATAGCTACTAACGAAGAACTTAACAGCAGAGACTTATTTACACCTTACCAACACGTACAACATTTTAAAATTGCTACCGACAATAACATAGCTTTAGGTAAAGGCAGATTGGCTGTAAACCTTGGCTATCAAAGAAACCAACGTAGAGAATTTGGTGATTACACCGCACCTACTACACCTGATTTGTATTTTAACTTACAAACCATTAACTACAGCTTACAATATTTATTTGCTGAGAAAAACAGTTGGCGTACCGCTATTGGTGTAAATGGCATGTATCAACAAAATGAAAACAAAGCCAATGAGGTATTGATTCCAGAATACAATCAGTTTGATTTTGGTGCATACATTACTACTAAAAAAACGTTTGATAAACTTACAGTTAGCGGTGGTTTACGAGGCGATACAAGACAAGTAACAGGCAAGGCTTACAGTAGTAATGGTACTTTAAAATTTGCCGCTTTTGATAGAAACTTTGGCAATGTTAGTGGTAGCATTGGCGCAAGCTACAATGCATCAGAAGCAGTAACAGTAAAACTAAATGTGGCAAGAGGTTATAGAAGCCCTAGCGTAAGTGAATTAGCAAGCAATGGTGCACATGAAGGCACTAACCGCTATGAGTATGGTGACAATAATTTAAAAACAGAAACTTCTTTTCAAATAGATGGTGGTATTGATGTAAATACACCACATGTAAGCTTTGGTTTAAGTGCCTTTTACAACAATATCAGTAACTATATTTTTTACAGCAAGTTAGAAAGTGCAGGTGGTGGTGATTCATTGGTAGATGATGGTGCAGGCAATGTGATTACTGCTTTTAAATTTAGACAATCGCAAGCAAGTTTATATGGCTTTGAAGCAAAATTAGATATCCATCCACATCCATTAGATTGGCTACATTTTGAAAATAGTTTTTCGTTGGTTGCTGGCCAATTTAATCAAAGCTACGAAGGCTCTAACAAGTTGCCATTTGTGCCTTCACCAAGATTACAAAGCGAATTAAGAGGTGATTTTAAAACCATTGGCAAAGCCTTAAAGAATTTTTATGTAAAACTAGAAATGGATAATGTAGCCACACAAAACAGAGTATTTACAGCGTACAATACCGAAACACCAACCGATGGCTATACCTTGTTTAATATTGGTACAGGTACAGAATTTACAAGTAAGGGCAAAACATTATTTAGCGTAAATCTTAGCTTAAATAATATTACCGATGTGGCTTACCAAAACCATTTAAGTCGCTTAAAATATGCTGGTGAAAACCTAGTAACTGGCAGAACAGGTGTGTTTAATATGGGCAGAAACTTCAGCGTAAAAGTAAATGTGCCTTTGAATTTTAGAATGTAAGAAGACTTTGAGAAACGTGAGAGGTGAAACGTGAAACCCATATTCAGTTATGTTCTTTTCACTATTCACCTCTCACGTTTCACTTTTTTAGTATCTTGCCTTCATGGATATTACAATTAACACGCCTGCCCTATTGTTTCCTGCCATCAGCTTAATTATGTTGGCTTATACTAACCGTTTTTTAGCATTGTCTAGCCGCATAAGACAACTTCACGATAAATACACAAGCGATAACGAACAGAAGCATATTATTCATGGGCAAATAAAAAACTTACGCTATCGTTTAAAGTTGATTAAAAACATGCAAGCCCTTGGTGTAAGCACTTTTTTGGGTTGCCTGCTGTGTATGTACTTTATTTATACCGAGCATTTTGAAATTGCAAGATGGATTTTTGCCATTAGTTTATTGTTGTTTGCAGGCTCATTAGCACTATCATTATTAGAGATTCAATTAAGCACCAAAGCGCTAGAACTTGAGCTGAGTGACATGGAAGGCTTAGAAGATCCGACCGTATTGCAATACCTTAAAAAGAAATTTGACCGCGATAAAGACTAGCGCAAACATTTGCGGTGTACATTTTCTTCTGTTTTTGGGCAAATGATAATGAATTGTTAAGCATTTACGAGTTTACTTTGTTTCTCGAATGCTTCGCCAATTTGCCACCATATCATTGCTATGCCTTTTTCTGTTCAATACTATTGGATACAGATTGGTTGTAAATATGCGCTTGCAACAAGCAGATGAACGCTTAGAAACTGCATTAGACAATAAAACTTACAGCGAGGCTGATTTATTTCTTGTAAAAATTCCTATCAACTTACCTTACCAAACCAATTGGTCTAGCTACGAACGTGTAGATGGTGAAGTAACTGTAGCTGGCGAAACGTACAAATATGTACAACGCAAAGTTGACAAAGACACCATGTATTTGCAATGTATTCGTCATACAGAACGTAATACCATAGCACAAAAAGCCAACGACTTACTTGGTAAAACCACAGATGTTGCTAATCACAATACATCAAAAAAAACAAATAATAGCACAGCAAAATTTGCTGTTGAAGATTTTGTAAACCACATTACTGAATGGCAAATTTTGGCTTTAGCCAATGGCAAAACCTACAATGCCACCATTCACAACATTACTACTACTAGCTATTTACAGCAATTAATAAGGCCACCGCAAGCGTAAGTTTTTATTCGTAAAAATTACCCTTAATAAAATGCCGTGTACCCTTTTGCGGTAGCGGTATGTTTTCTATGGCTTTAAATTCAATCTAACAGATGAGACGTCTTATTATATGCTTTTGCGTAGCAGTATCATTATTCGCATGTAAACCCAACAACGAGTATAAAACTTTTTTACACGATCCACAATTATTTTCAAATACCGTACATGAGCTAAACAGTGTGGTAATGGGCAATAATTTTCCGCCAATGATTGCGGCTCGTAACTACACATACGCAGCTATTGCAGCTTACGAAATTGTAGCGGCTGGCTATCCTGATAAATATCAATCGCTAGTAAATCAAATTCACGATTTAAAAGTAGTGGCAAAGCCAAATACTACAGAACCGATTGATTATGAATTGGCTGCTTTTTTGGCCTATGTAAAAGTAGGTGAAGCAGTTACTTTTCCTGAAGGTAGCATGCAACTGTACAGAGATAGCATTTTGCTTTTGGCAAGAGATAAAGGCTTGCCAAAAGCTGTAGAAAAAGCGTCTCAAACTTTTGCTGACAGCATGAGCATGAGCATTATTCGCTGGAGTAAAAAAGACAATTACGCACAAACACGTAGTGCCGAGAAGTATACTGTAAAAGATATTCCTGGCCGTTGGGTACCTACACCACCTATGTATGCACAAGCTGCAGAACCACATTGGAAAGAGATAAGAACTTTAGCGCTTGATAGTGCATCGCAGTTTATTGCCCCTGCACCTATTCCTTTTAATATCACTGACAAAAACAGTGCTTATTATCAGCAGGTGATAGCGTTAAAACATGCAGTTGATAGCCTTACTGACGAGCAAAAGCATATAGCAGAATTCTGGGACGACAATCCTTTTAAACTCAATGTATCTGGCCATTTAATGTTTGCCACAAAAAAATTCTCACCTTCTGGTCACTGGATGAGCGTGATAGGTATTGCATCAAAAACAGCTAAGGTAGATTATGCCAATACAGTATTTGCTTACGCAAAAACATCTATTGCATTATTTGATGCATTTATACAATGCTGGAACGCTAAATATACCTACAACACAGTACGCCCAGAAACGGTGATTAACAAATATATTGACCCAGAATGGCGCCCTTTTTTACAAACACCAGCGTTTCCTGAATATACTTGTGGGCACTCTACCATTTCCTCTGCTGCTGCTGAAGCCTTGACAGATGTTTTTGGCGACAACTTTGCCTACACAGATAGCACTGAGCTTGAGTTTGGTATTAAAAGTAGAAGTTTCAAATCTTTTAGAGACGCAGCCTTAGAAAACAATTGGGCTAGATTTTACGGTGGTATTCACTTTCACCCTTCTTGCATAGAAAGCACAGAACAAGGCAAAAAAGTAGGGCAATTTGTAGTACAAAAATTAAAGATGAAGAAGTAGTTAGCTACTATTAGCAACTACTTTATTGTTGTAATTACTTAAAAGTGTCAAATCCTTTTGAGTAACTATCACTGTATACCTTTTAGGTTTTGGATTGCCATGTTCTAAAGATTTTACAGTATGATTTCTCTTATCATTTACACAAACCAAAATGAAACTTTACTCAAAAATAATCATCGCATTATTGGTGTGCTTTGTTGCTTTAAAACAAGTAACTGCACAAACCGATTTTGATGCTATCATGATGTCAAAAAATCAACTGTGTGTAGGCCCAATGTATGGCTACAGCAGCTGGAAAAACTATTGGGAAGGCTCACTAAAAAGAGAGAATCTTAATCTTGGCACAGTATCTACAAGTACCGCTGGCGTTATGGGTGCTTATGGCGTTAATGGCAAATTGAATATTTTATTTAACGTACCATACATTTCCACCAAGGCCTCTGCAGGTACATTAAAAGGCATGAAGGGCTTTCAAGATGTAAGCCTGTTTGTAAAATGGATGCCTATTGAAAAAGACTTGGGCAAAGGTGTATTTTCATTGTATTTATTGGGCGGTATTTCTACACCATTAAGTAATTATACAGCAGATTATTTGCCTCTATCTATTGGCTTAAAAAGTAAAACAGCTAGTGCCAGAGTAATACTAGATTATCAAGTAGGCCATTTCTTTACAACTGCCTCTGCTACTTATGTGGCTAGAAGCAATGTAAAAATTGATAGAACGTCTTATTACACCACAGAGTTAATTGCAAGTAATGAAATTGAAATGCCTGATGCGGCCAACTTTAACTTTAGAACAGGTTTTAGAAGTGGCTGGTTAATTGCAGAAGCATTTGCCAATAACTGGACCACTTTAGGTGGCTTTGATATTACCAGAAACAACATGCCTTTTCCTAGTAACAGGATGAACGCAACAAGCATTGGTGCAGGTTTTAAATATACTTTTTTACCGTCACACGGTTTATCGCTTGTGGGTAATACAAGCACTGTAATTGCTGGCAGAAATGTAGGCCAGGCTACTACTTACAATGCCTCACTTTTCTACATTATCGACTTTACTCGTAAACAAAAATCTTCTAACGATTCTGAAACCAAATAATATGAAGCAGTCATTTTTCACCATATCAACACTTGCCATTGGTGCACTGCTTTACTTGTCATGCAACAAAAAAGTTGAAGACAGAACAGCTGATGCACCAGCTTTAGCCCCTACTAACATAGACTTAAATGCTGGCACTTGGAAACCGATTTTATTAAGTGCACCTACCGATGTTGCAGTGGCAGCACCAATTGCAACAGGTACACCAGATTATATCATTCAAATAAATGAGATTAAGGCTTTACAAGCCAATAGAACGAGCGATGATGAAAGGATAGTGAAATATTGGTGCGCTGGTGCTGTGTTACGCTGGAATGAAATTTTGCGCACATTGGTAGCAAAGCATAACTTACCACCTTACCAAAATGAAGATGGTACTTATCCTTTTCCTAGTGCTAATAATCCATTGGCTTATCCATTATTTCCATTTTCAAATCCGCCTTATGCGTCTAGGGCTTACGCTTATGTAAGTGCTGCGCAATACGATGCTTTGGTATCGGCTTACTATTACAAAAAATTATATAATCGTGCTGCACCTTATAAAGTAGATGCAACCGTTACATCGCTTATTCCTAAGTCAGATTTACCATCTTATCCATCAGAAGATGCAGTAATAGAAGGTGCTACTGTTACTATGCTTAGATTATTATTTCCTGGCGACCAAGATTACATCAATCAAAAAGCAGACGAACACAAAAGAGCACGTTTAATTGCTGGCGCAAATGTGAGAAGCGATATAGATGCAGGCGAAGCTTTAGGTAATGCTGTGGCACAAAAATTTGTGGTAAGGGCTAGAGGCGATAGAGCTGGTGCTGCTGTAGGCACACAAGCACAATGGACACAACTAGAAACCGATGCCATTGCCAAAGGCGAAATACCTTGGTACAGTTTAGAAACGCCAAAGCGTCCACCAATGTTACCATTATTTGGCAAGGTAAAAGCTTTCTTATTCGATTCATTAACGGCTATTTCATTACGCCCAGGACCACCACCTTCTACTGGTAGCCAACAAATGAAAACTGAGTTAGAAGAGGTATATCAATTTGTAAAAAATCCTACACAAGAGCAAACAAGCATTGTACATTTTTGGGCAGATGGTGTCGGTACTTACACACCACCAGGCCATTGGAACGCCATTGCAAGTGAAGATTTTATTGGTAAAAACTTTAGCGAAGTAAGATGGGCTAGAAATATGGCTTTGCTTAACATGAGTTTAATGGATGCAGCCATCGTTTGTTGGGATACAAAATACTTTTATTTCAATCCAAGACCAAGTCAGCTAAATCCTGAGATAAAAACAACCACAGGCGTACCAAATTTCCCTGCATACATCTCTGGCCACTCAACGTTTAGTGGTGCTGCTGCAACTATTTTAGGCTATATCATTCCAGAAAGGGCAACAGCTTACAGCAATATGGCGCAAGAAGCTTCAAACTCTAGAATGTATGGTGGTATTCACTATAGAAGCGATTGTTCAATAGGTTTAGTGGTTGGTAAAAACATTGGCAATTATGCAGTACAAAGAGGTAAAACTGATGGTGCTGATTAAACGAAATTATTTAAACAATTACTAAACAGATTTTGGTTTAGGGTTCGTAAAGGCGTTGTAAGTCTTTACAATGCCTATATTTTTTTATGGTGAGCAGAATTATTTTAACATTAAAATTTTGGGTACAATTTCAAAATTGAAATTATATAAATTTTATTAATAACACTTATACTTCTTGAAAGAGTTTTATTATTTCAAAACCTTTTCTAGCTTTCAATAACTGCTATTAAATAAATTATAAAGCTGTTGATATAATAATTACTGTATTAATTACGTTTCACAGTATTAGTTGCCTGATCTTTGTAAAGAAAGCTGGGCAACGTTTAGCCATCCTACTGTGAAAAGCGTTTTTAGAATTATTCACTCAACAAAAAATATGTATGAAGCATCTGTCTCAAATAATCAGTAGCATTATGTTGCTCTTTATTACTTGTTCTACTAACGCTCAAGAAAATAGCCCGTGGAAAAACTATGTTAGCCAAACAGTATCAGGTGTGCTATTAGCACCAGGCTCACATGAATATAGCCTTACAAGCGGCCAAGGTTTTTTAGTGTATTTTAGAAATGATAATAAAGTAGCAGTAACAGTTACTGGTATTTTAACTGCACGTACTACTTGTGGCAATATTGTTTCTACTCGCTTTAAACTTTCATTAGCACCAGGCGAAATAGCTTCTGGTAGCAATGGTGATGTAGCAAAAGCAAATGGACAAAGTGGCTGGGTAAGCGCAGCAGAATGTGCTGGTGTAAGATATACTAAAATACCTAAGTATGTTAATCGCATTAGTAATGTATCGCTGGGCGACATACGCGTAATAACAGTATCTGGTGGTGTTGTAAAACCAGATGTTACGCCTACCATAGCACCTGTAAAAGAAACAATTGCACCTGTAGTTACCACACCAGTAATTACAGTACCTAAGTTCGATTCGATAGGCTACTATAAATCGCAATGGAACTACACAAAAGATTCTCTTTTAAACGAAATACATTTACTGAAAGTAAAAAACAGTGCCTTAATAGATACCATTAACTACAAAACTGTTATCTACAATAATTTACAAAATACATTGCTAAATACAAGCAAGAAAAAGAAGAAATAACATTTAATGCCTTACACACAAATGCCTCTTGAATAATACAAGAGGCATTTGTTTTTATAACAGTAATCATTTAATACATCATCGCACTATCATCACCGTACCCTTCTGAGTAATATTGGTACGAGAGCGAATGCTATAATTAGCATACCATACAAATACACCTGCCTGCAAGTTTCCATTTACACGGCCATCCCATTTTTTAGCAGGATTATTGGTAGCAAATATCACTTCACCAAAGCGATTGAACACTTTAAACGTATAATCTGTAACAGCTGTAATATTGCCCCAAGGACCAAACGTATCATTTCTGTAATCACCATTTGGTGTAAAGGCATTGGGGAAGAAAATATCATCGCAATTAACTGTTACATAAGCACTATCAGTAGCAGTACAACCATCTTTATCAGTAACTGTTACATAATAATTACCCGTATTAACTACCGAAAAAGTGGCTTTTGTAGAAGCATCTTGCCACTTATAACTTGCATAACCCGTACCTGCATTTAGCACATAAGTTTGGCCAGGGCAAATGGTGGTATCTCTACCAATGTTAACCTTTAAAGTGTTGGGCAAATCTACCAATGTAGCATTGGTAATATTTACAAAGCAATTATTCGCATCATACACCTTTATTCCATAGTCACCTGCTGATAAATTAGTTGCTTTATTAGTACTAGCTACATTAGGCAACCATTGGTAAGTATAAGGTGGTGTAGCACCAGTAATAGTAAGCTCTACACTACCCTTAGTGGTACATTTTGGGTTCACCAAATTAAGTGCTTGTACAGTTGCTGCCGTAGGTTGTGTAATGGTTGCTGTAGCTTGAACCGTACAGGTATTTGGTGCAATAATAGTGACGGTATAAGTACCTGCTTTTACATTGCTTATTAGCGCTGTGTTTTGCGTAGGCACAGTATTCCATATGTATTGATAATTATTGGCTGCGCCAATGATTTGCACCTGTGCACTACCAGTTGCAGAGTCATAACAATTTACATTTTTAATTACCGTAGTACTTACATCTATCACATTCAACGATTGCGATGAAGTAACTGTACCTAATGTAGGATGTGTGACTGTAAGCTTAACCGTGTAAACACCCGGCGCACTATAACTGTGTGATGGTGCCTGACCAGTACCAATATTGTTTACACCAGTAGAAGGTTCACCAAAATCCCATGTGTAAGTAGATGGGCAAACAACATCGTTACCATTAAACTGTACATACCTATTTACGCTACAGGTGTAAGTAAAATTGGCATTATTAGCAGGCACTTCGCCAATGGTAAAATCATCCATGGCAAAGCCATCATAATCATTACACCTATTACCTGCGCCAAAAGTAAATCTGAAAATAACATGCGTTTGGCCAGCTAAAAAATTCAGAGCATGTTTTGCAGAAACCCATTTACCTAAACCACCACCCAAACCACCATTACAAGCTGCTGTGGGCTGAATATTGCCTGTCCAGCCAGCACTGCCTAGTGTGTTAATCGTTTGCGTATTAAACCAATTATCATAGGGGCAAGCTTGCCCGTCAGCATAAGTACCTAATGGTTGAAACGTCCTGCCACTATCTATTGAATACTGTAAGCTAGCGCCATCATAGCGATTTTCTGTTTCCCAAAACACTTTAACCGTTAAATAAGGATTGGTCAATGACGATAAATCAAAGCAAGGGCTTTGGATGTATGAGTTTTCACCATTATTGTATTGGCTTTGCGTCAACCCACCGGTAACCCAACAATTTACACCACTATTGGCTTGGCTAATGACACGTTTTCTTACTTCGCCCCACACCCAACTTGGTGATGTACCACCTACAAACCAGCCACCATTTGAGGCTTCAAAATCTTGCGTATACGGATAGGTATTAATACTGCTACTACATTGTGCCAATAAAGTTTTGCTGCCCACAACAGACAATAACAAAAACACAATAAAATACAATAACTTTTTAGGGGGCATACGCACAATTTCGACAACCAAACTACAAATGTGGGCTTTTGTTTACAAAGCTACAGTAGGTTTTTGATGAACGTAGGTAGTACTAGCTACAAAGATTGAGAAAGTTGTACATTTTCAGAAAAAGTAGCAGCAATATCAGGCTTTAATTCAACCACTTTACCTCTATAAACTCTAAAAATATCCCAACTCATTTTTACACAAATTTCATCCCAAAGATTCTCGTAGTAAACAATAGATTTAGTGTCTTTCAGTTGGTGAAAGATTGAGGTTTTACTTTGGCTGATGGTTTCTATCTCTGAATAAAAAGGGATATAATTTTCTAGCTGATTAATTAATGAAGCTTCGCCAGCCAAGTACGTTTTGTGCAGTTTCTTTTGTATTTGCACCATATTAAAAAAGCTGAAAATTGTGGCTTTTGATGTCTGTAGTTTTTGCATCGCTGCTAGCAACATATCATTGCAATACATAGACAATGGTGCAGGAATGTTAGGTACTAAAAGCAAGTCAGTTGCACAAAAAACATTGTCGTGCAGTGTAAACTTTCCAGGTGGGCAATCAATAATTACTACATCATAATCATCAGCAACTTTAGCCAATATATTTTTTACCAACTGATTACTTAAAAAATCAAGCTTCGTAAGCTGTGAGGCATGGTTAATAAATTGGTCAGAGAAATTAGCATCATTAGCTATAATATCAATATGGTAAGTATCTGCAGGTTGTATCACTTCGTAAATAGAAATGTAGCTACTAAAAAGCTTTCCAAAATTTTGGTTATTCTGGTGCGACCTGTTGAAGAAAAAACTAGTACCGCCTTGTGCGTCTAAATCCCAAACCAACACACTTAAATTCATTTTTGCAAGCAAACACGCCAAGTTAATGGTTGTGGTAGTTTTACCTACACCACCCTTAATGTTGTATACAGCAATTATTTTCATGTTGGTGTTATGGGGAGAAAATGCTTTTGTTAAAGGTAACAATAATTTTATGATACTATTAACATCAACAAATTTACACCACTTCAAAAGCCTTACTGCTGCTGTAATATTAGCACCTGCACCCATACAGGCTCGCCATTTTCTAGCACTTTAATCTCTTTTTGTAATGTGCAAAATGGTAGCAACTGCGCAATAAAAGGCTTGGCCAATAAGCGCTGTGGTGTGCTTAAAACAATGGTTGTTTGTTTGGCAAGAAATGCCTGTATCATCTGAAAAAGCACCGCAAAAGCAGCTGGCTCGTAGTTAATATCGCTTAGCAATAAAACATCTGTAGTAATAGTATTTGGCACAGCAAACCAGTTAATAATCTGGTAGTCGATATTGGTAAACTGATGATGGTCGGCTGAGGCTTTTACAAAGTCTAATGGTGCTTGCACATAATCGCTACAACACACAGTTTGCGCATATTTTGCAGCTACTAACGATGGCAAACCTAAACCTGCAGCTAATTCTAATACACGTTTATCTTGTAACAATTGAGGCTGCTGCTGTAAAAATATACTCAAGCCAATAGCACTCGGCCAAACCTTTGCCCAATAAGGAAAATCTACATTTTCATCTAGCGCTTTTTGCTGTAAATAAGCTTGCTGAACCTCTGATTGTAGGGGTATAAATAATTCAAATGAACTACCGCTTAATTGAAAGGTTTGTAGATGTTTCGTAAAGTTCATGTCAATCATTCAAATCTTTCAATCAATAATACAATCAAAGTAAATCATCTCTATCATCACTAATCAGCGGTTATAATAAGCGGTTACTTAGCCCCTACCGATACGGTTCTGTAAGTGGTATCAGCACAGCCATTACCTTGTACTATTAAGCGTACGGTGTAGTTAGTAGCAGCAGTGGTTTTGGTGTAAGTATTTTCTATAAAACTGCTGTAATTATTATCAGTAGCACCATTACCAAAATCCCACAAAAATGCACTGATACCGCCATGCGCAATGGTAGATTGGCTGTTAAAACTATACTTAGTTGTAGTGCTTGTATTATTTACCAATGTGGTATAAAAGCTTGCTTTAGGTTTTGGATTTTCACCCTTTGCATTAACCAGTTTATGCGTTTTATAAATCACTCTGTTGTTTAAAACAATGGTCATTATCACATCGTAATCGTTCATGTATTTATACACGTACTTAATGGGGTAAGGTGCCGTGGTATCGCCTCTGCCGTCAGAAAAATTCCACACATAATAAGCACCCGATGGCACATTGGTAGCAGTAGGTGTAAATAAAAAATATTCATTCGTGCAAGCATCGTAAGCTACTGCGTTAAAGTCACCAGTTATAGGGTAATTGGCCAATACTGTTACATTCACAGTTGTATCTGCGGTACAGCCTGCATCTGTTTGTATGGTTAGCTTTACAGGGTATACTTTATCAGTAGTAGCACTAGGAAATTGATGTCTTATTAAACCATTAGCAACCGTATCTATTTTGCTACCATCATTCCAATTCCAACGGTATTGCACAATAGCACCACGGTTTACACTCGAAGCACTGTTGAATGTGAAGTAATTTAGGTTATCGTTAAAATCGTTTTTAAAAGAGAAAATAGCAACAGGCTTTAACTGCTGCCCCCAAGCTTTTACGGGAAAAGTAGCCGTAGCAATTACTTCCTGCGAAGCATTTTTTACATCTAGTCGTATCACATAAGGCGATGGTGCATCGTAACCATGTTGCACCGTTTTACCAGTAGCAATATTACCATCACCAAAGTACCAGTTAAATGTAACATTGGTAGGTAAATTAGTAGTACTAGCTGTTAGTTTAAATATCTCTGTACTTGGGTAGCAAGGCGCTGTTTTAGTATAGTATATGGTTACTGAACCTACAGAAACATAAGTAGTATCATTAGAGGTTTTTATTGTACCAATAATACCATCACCATCGGTAGCGGTATCAGGTGTTACATCTGTTTTTTTGCACGATGCTACCATTACCGCTACCAGCAACACTACACTACAATATGCAACCAGTTTCTTCATTAATTACTCAGTCATTTATTTACTCAAGCACTTTTATTTCTCAGTATTTCAGTGCCTCTGTGGCAAACATTATCAGTGGCTAATCCATTTTATAAAGCCGGTATCACAAACGTACCTGTAGCTGTATCCTTACAGCCACTATTGCCTGTAACTATAAATCGTACAGTTTGTGTTTGGCTAGTGGTTGTCTTTTTGTAGGTCTGTTCTATATAAGTGTTAAAATTATCGTCAACAGTACCGTTAGAAAACTCCCATCTATACCCTGTAAAATAACCATGCGGTATGTTAGACTGGCTATAAAAAGCCCAACTAACACTTGTTGCATCTTCAGATTTTACATTCTTTATAAACAAAGCCACAGGTCTTACATTTTGGCCCTGTGCTCGTATAGATTTATTGGTTTTGTAAATGATATTGCCCTTGTAAGTCACCGTCATCTTTACATCATAATTATTCTGATAAGTAAAATAATGTTTTACAGGATTACCAGTGGCAGTACCACTTGCATCAGCAAAATCCCAAGTAAATACACAGCCACTTGGTATACCAGTAACAGTTGGTGTAAATACAAAGTATTCGTTGCTACATACATCATAACTCACCGCATCAAAACTGCCACTTGGTGCAAATACGGCAGCCACTGGTACCGATACAACAGCCGTGTCTTTACAACCAGAATTTGCCGTAGCCACCAGCTTTACAGGATATACAATATCACTAGCCACTTGCGGAAAATTGTGTGGCGTAAAAGCGTTAGCCGTACTTGTAGTTGTACCATCACCCCAATCCCAAAAATAGTTGGTAAGTGTACCACGCTGTACAGATGATTGGCTTGTAAAAGCCATATTATTTACATAGTTCACATCATAAATCTGACTGCTAAAAACCGCATGAGGCGTTACTTGCTGCCCCCAAGCTTTCACATTTACAGTAGTAGTACTTAATACAGAACCAGCACTATTTTTAATGGTACATATCACCGTGTAAGCACCCGTTGTTTCGTAAATGTTTTTTACTGTACTACCTGTAGATGTTTGTCCATCACCAAAATCCCAGTTATAAGTTGCGCCGCTAGGCAAGCCTGTTGCCGTTGCAGTAAAGGCAAAAATCTCATTGCTTGGGTAGCAAGCCGACGTTTTACTGTACTTAATAGTAACTGTACCAAGTGTTACAGACACCGTGTCTTTATAAGCCGATGTTGTACCGCCCACAGCAGGCGTTCCAGTTTCACCGTTTGCAGGTGTATCCACCCCTTTACTACAGGCCAACATCAACCCGCAAAAAGTCAGTAAAAAAAACAATATTCTAGGCATACTTTTCATACTATTGGGTTATCTCATGCAAAGTAACTAAACTATTAATGTAAGCTACTATTATATGATACATTTCAGCCCCATTTTGATGCATTTGTAGATAATTTACTACACAATACTACAAGTATGAACATTATTGGATAAAACCGACTAACAAAGTTGAATAATCATGTAACCGGCAGTAGTACTACTATGATGCTTCCGTTGTGTCACTCTACCGATAGCTATCGGTATGTACGTTCTGTTCGCTGCGCAGCATTGCGAAACAGCGCAACCAAATTCAAGTCGCATTAAAAGGCATTTTACTTAATACCTCTAGTAGCCCTATCGCACATCTATAACGTAAGATGAACGAAGGATGAGTAGAGATACAGCATAGAAATACAACCTCTAGCCAATAGTTATCAGCTAGCATGTTAGCTCCAATTCTTATTCAAAAGAGAGAATATGATGCTGAAATTGCAACTACTTATGCAGCACTTGTGCCCTTTCTAGCCTATCGTTAATGGCTTTTCCTAGCCCTTCATCAGGAAAAGTTTCTGCAATAATTACATCATAACCTTTGCCATCTAGCTGTCGCATTACATTGAATAAATGTTGTGCAGCTTCTACCAAACTACCATTTGTAGAAAGTAAGTATTGGTCTTTTGTTGCTATGCCTTCGTAATAAATGTTCAACCCAATAATGGCCACCTTTTTATCTGCAAACTCAGGTAATAATGTATTGACATCACCACGTAGTAAAGGTGTGGTAGTAGCATAGTGGCTTTTCAGTTGCCCCGGTGTAAGCGGCTGATGTGTAGTAGAAGAAGGTAATTGCACCGCTTTACCTATCACTGCTTCTATGGCTTCTATACTTACACCACCCACACGGTGTAATATCACTTCATCCTCTATCACTTCTACAATGGTAGATTCTACACCCACCGTACAAGCACCACCATCTAAAATGTAAGGAATTCTACCACTTAAGCCATCATACACATGCTGCGCTGTGGTAGGGCTTACATAGCCAAATACATTGGCACTTGGTGCCGCCAAAGGAAATGGTAATTGTTGCAATAGTTGCAACGTTAAGGCATGGTCAGGCATACGAACCGCCACTTTAGGGCTACCTGCTGTTACCAAATCTGGCACTATTGGTAGCTTGGGCAATAGCAATGTAAAAGCGCCAGGCATTAAAGCATTAGCAAGTGTTAGGGCTAAGTCGCTCATAATGGCATATTGTGCTATGGCTACAATACTGCCCACATGTATAATCAGCGGATTAAAACGCGGTCTATTTTTAGCTTCAAATATCTGCACCACCGCTTTTTCATCAAGTGCATTGGCAGCCAAGCCATACACAGTTTCAGTTGGTATTGCTACCAATTGCCCTTGTTGTAAAATACTAGCTGCTGCCTGCACATCTGTGCCAATAGTTGTTTGCATAAATACCTTGCTAAAGCCGCAAAAATACTAGGTTGTGGTGGTTTATTGTGCGTGTTGCTTATTTGTTGCTACGTATGCGTGAAAATAGGGAGTATCCAATTAAGTGTGTAAGTATTAAACTTGCACAATCACATGAAAAAAGATCAAAACGATTTATTGAAAGGTTTACCAGTAGATTTTTTCAAACAATTTAAGAGAGGGGAAGATTTTACTGGTTTTATGGATGCGTTGTTTAAACGCGGTGTTGAAGAGATGCTAGCAGGTGAGCTAGATGCGCATTTAGGCTATGAAAAGCACGGTAGTGCTACAAGTAGCAATAAACGTAATGGTAGCAAAACCAAAACAAAAGCCCCGCTTTTCAGCAGGGCTTTATTATTGTTAATCGTGTATCGTTATTCTAGGACTAGACAATATTTCTGTGAGTGATATAAGTGCGCCATTTGGTAATCATTTGCTGCATATCGTTTGGTAATTCTGCAGTAAAAAATACTTCTTCATTGGTGCGTGGGTGAACAAAGCCAAGCGTTTGTGCATGTAAGGCGCAGCGTGGGCAAGCTTCAAAACAATTGTCTACAAATTGCTTGTACTTGGTATAAATAGTGCCTTTTAGTATTCTGTCGCCACCGTATTCCCAATCGTTAAATAATGTGTGGCCAATGTGTTTCATATGTACACGAATTTGGTGTGTGCGACCAGTTTCTAGCACGCATTGCACCATCGTTACATAGTTAAAGCGCTCTAGTACATTATAGTGCGTAATGGCGTGTTTACCAGTCTCTCCATCAGGGTAGGCGGCAAACATTTTTCTATTTTGATGGTGACGAGCAATATGCGCTACTATGGTACCATTATCTTCTTCTACATTGCCCCAAACTACTGCAACGTACTTACGTTTTACAGTATGGTTAAAAAATTGCTTCGATAAATGTGCAGCGGCAGCCCCATTTTTTGCAATAACAATTAAGCCTGTGGTATTTTTATCAATGCGATGCACCATGCCAAAGCGTGGCAGCTTTTCTTCGTCAATATTGGGGTTTTGCTGTTGCAAATGATACACCACACCATTTAACAACGTGCCACTAAAGTTGCCCACACCAGGATGTACTACCATATTTGGCGGCTTGTTAATTACCATTACATCCTCATCCTCATAAACAATATTTAAAGGAATATTTTCTGATTTAACAGTAGTGTACTCTGGGTTTATTAAACTCATTAATACAATATCATCGCCTGGTCTTATGCGGTAATTGCACTTAACTGTTTTGCCATTAACGGTTAAAAAACCAGCATCAATAGCATTTTGCACCTTGTTACGTGTAACGCCTTCAACATGGCTTTGCACCCATTTATCTATGCGTGTCGCTTCTTGACCTTTATCTACCGTAAACGATTTACGCTCATAAAGTTCTTCGCTATTGTCTTCTTGTATTATTTCAACATCAACATTCATACAGCGCAAATATAGACAGATGCTTTGCTAATGTGATTTTCATGTTTATAACTCACCCACAAAAACACTAAAGGTTGGCTAAATTTGTAGTATGAAGCAGGAAGTATTTTTTAAAGATTTGGGCAAACGTTCGTACAAAGAAGTGTGGGATTTGCAAGAAGTGCTGTTAAAACAGAATGTTGATGCTAAAGCGCAATTAAATCATTTGCCACCAAGTGCGGTTGGTACGGTAGCTACTTTCAATCATTTATTGTTTGTAGAACATCCGCCTGTATATACATTAGGTAAAAGTGGTCATCAAGAAAATGTACTGATTGGTGAAGCAGAAAGAGCTAAGCAGGGTATTGAATTTTTTCACATCAATAGAGGTGGCGATATTACGTTTCATGGTCCTGAACAGTTGGTTGGTTACCCAATATTAGACCTAGATAAATTTAAAACCGATTTAAGCTGGTATTTGCGCAGCCTTGAAGAAGTGATTATAATGACCATGGCAGAATATGGCCTTAAAGGTGAGCGAAGCACTGGTGAAACTGGTGTGTGGATTGAGCCAAATGTGCCTGGTAGTGAGCGTAAAATTTGTGCTATGGGTATTAAATGTAGCCGATGGATAACCATGCATGGCTTTGCATTTAATGTTAACACCGATTTGAGTTACTTTAATAATATTGTGCCTTGCGGTATTGCTAATAAGCAAGTAACATCACTGCAAAAAGAACTTGGTACTACTGTGCCAATGAGCGATGTAAAACAACGTGTAAAACGCAATTTTGAGTTTGTGTTTGAAGCTTACTTGGTATAGTTATTTATTGGGTTTAAAGCCTATTCTGTCTCTTTCTTCCCATTTGCGTTGCGATGCTTTTTCGTCGAGTATGTTTTCCATTGCATCGTAAATTTGGCTTAGTTGAACATCGTGTTCGCTGAGTCTTTCTTTTATTGCCTGCAACTGTTCTTTTATATCTTGTTGTTGCAGCACTATTTTTCTTATAGCCACAAAGGCACGCATGATATTGATGTTCATGTTGATGGCTTTGTCGCTGTTTAAAATACCGCTAAGCATAGCAATACCTTGTTCAGTAAAAGCGTAAGGTAAGTATTTGGAATGTTGACCTCTACCAGCATTTATCATCACAATTTGTGATGTTGGATGCAAATCATTTTCGTTTAAGGTCGCAAATTGCGACCTTAAAGAGTCGTATTCTTGTTTCGTAAGTTGAAACATGAAGTCTTCAGGAAAGCGCTTGATATTACGTTTTACAGCTTCAGTAAGGCGTTTTGTTTCTACCTCATATAGCGATGCTAAATCTCTATCTAGCATTACTCTTTCTCCACGTATAGTGTGTATTCTATTTTGAATAGATTGAATGATTTGCATAGTCATTATTTACAAACTAAAAATAAGCTTGCATAATGATATATCAAAATTGTAGTCTGTTATCCAAAGTCTATCTCTGTATTGTCGCCAATATTTAAGCTACGGCTTAAGCCTTTTACTGAGGCATCGCTACCAATTAATGAATTATCTAAAACCACTTCAAACAAATTGGTGTAAGAGCCTATAATGCTATCTCTAACAATTGAGTGGTTGATGGTGGTGTTTGCACCAATAGCTACGTTAGGGCCAATAATAGCATTTTCAATATTACAACCTGGCGCAATACTTACAGGCGGAACGATGATAGTATTTTTAAAAGAATGATCGCTGATAATATTGGCACCAAATTTTTTCAGTAAAATAGCATTACTTTCTAGCAGGGTTTCTTTTTTACCGCAATCAAACCAGTTTTTAACCTTAAACGATTTAAACTTAGCACCACGCTTTATCATACAGTCTAAAGCATCTGTAAGGTTATATTCACCGTAGGATTTTATGTTTTGACTAAATAATTGGTGCAAGCATTCGTATAAAAAATGGCTCTCTTTAATTTTATACAAGCCTACTAGAGCCATATTGCTTTTTGGTATGGCTGGCTTTTCTACTAATTGTTCTATAAAACCTTCTTCATTTACACTAGCTACACCAAAGTTGCGTGGGTCATCTACTTTTTTTATGCCTAGCATACTAAAAGGGCTATCCATCACTTCTTTAATATCGTAATCGCAAATGGTATCGCCAAGCACTACAAACACTTCATCGTCACCAACAATATTTTTGGTAAGTTCTATGGCATGGCCTGTGCCTTGGCGCTCATTTTGATACACAAAATGCGTAGTCAATTCTGGGTAAGTTTGCATAACATACTCTTGAATTTTTTCACCTAAATAGCCCACGATGAAAATAAATTCTGTAATGCCTGCCTCGTTTAATTGGTCTACAATAAAACTCAAAATCGTTTTGCCAGCTATTGGTATTAATGCCTTTGGCTGTGTATATGTGTGTGGTCTAAGCTTTGCACCTGCACCTGCCACTGGAATAATTGCCTTCATTTTTGGGGTATTTTTTTGACGAGTAACACTTTAATGCACGTTATTAGTAAGCGTAAATAAGTAGTTAGTTAGGTGTTATAAACTTTTAAAAACACGAACTCTTTACTTCTCATCGGGGTGCAAAATAGGAAAATCTTTATAAACGCTTCTTTTTGGCTAGTTACTCGCCTTTTTCTATTGTTGTTTTGACACTTTATCTGCTGCGCAAATGATAAAATACTATTAATATAGCACACCTATTTACCATCTTAAAACCAATAGTTTTATATTGCAGGCATGGCAAAAGCGAAGAAACAAACAGAAGAACCAGTTATTCTTATTACAAACGATGATAGTATTGGTGCGCCAGGCATTAGGGCTTTGGCAGAAGCAGTAATAGGTTTAGGGCGCATTGTAGTAGTAGCGCCAGATAAACCGCAAAGTGGTATGGGGCATGCCATTACCATTGGCCATCCTTTGCGCATGCAAAAAGTAAATTTTATAGAAGGTGTAGAAGCCTATACTTGTAGCGGTACACCTGTAGACTGCGTAAAACTGGCCGTAGATAAAATCTTGCACCGTAGGCCAAATATTTGTTTAAGTGGTGTTAATCATGGGGCAAATCATAGCATTAATGTTATTTACAGCGGTACTATGAGTGCAGCTATGGAAGCTTCTATTGAAGGCATTCCTTCTGCGGGTTTTTCATTGTTAGATTATTCTATGGAGGCAGATTTTACGGCAGCAAAAATTTATGTAAGAAAAATTGCTGAACTGCTTTTAACCAAAACGAAAGACAAGCATTTACTACTAAACGTAAACATACCAATAGCCACACCTGACATGATTAAGGGCATTAAAATTTGCCGTCAGGCTTATGCCAAATACGAAGAAGATTTTGATGAACGCAAAGACCCACACGGCAAAAACTATTATTGGCTTACTGGTGAGTTTATCAATTTTGATAAGGGTAAAGACACCGATGTGTGGGCTTTGGCAAATAATTATGTAAGTGTTGTGCCTGTTCAGTTTGACCTTACTAATTATGAGCTAAAAGCTAAGATGGAAAAGTCTTGGAAATTATAACTACGCACATCACAATCATTGATAAATACAAGCTATGTTTCTTACAAAAGATAATTTAATTCTAGGTGTTGTGTTGGGTATTTTAGCGCCATTTTTAGGCTTGCTAGGTTTTTATTTTGGTAAGTTTAGTGCGCTGAGTTTTACAGATTTCTTACACTTTTTAGCCATTTACAAAACTTTGTTTACATCGGTAATTAGTGTATCGCTAATTGTAAATGCAGGCATATTCACCCTTTACATCAATTCAAGAAAAGATAAAACCGCTAGAGGCATTTTTGCAGCTACGTGTATATATGCCATTGTGTGTATTGTGGTGAAGTTTTGGGTGTAAATAAGATAATCACTGATTATAATGATGCTAATGAAATAAATGAGTGACTTTTTTTAATGATTTTACGAATGGTAATTAAGAAATTGCATTATCTAAATTAGATTAGTACTTTCATGTTTAGTTTCATTTCTTACAAGGAATCATTTTAATCATTACAATCATTCAAATCATACACTATGCAACGTCGTTCATTTTTACGCACTACAGGTTTATCTGCTGGCTTATTAGCGCTTGCGCCTAAACATTTGCTAGCCAATTTGCTACAACAGCCTGCTTTTAAAATAACCATGTTGCGTAACGATGTAGGTATTTTTACCGAACGTGGCGGTACTATTGCTTTTCACGTGTCTAAAAAAGGTATTGTAGTGGTTGACTCACAATTTCCTGACCAATCGAAGCATTTAATTGAGGAGCTAAAAAAGCAACACGAACAGCCGTTTACCTACCTTATAAATACCCATCATCATGGTGACCATACAGGCGGCAACATTAGCTTTAAAGATATCGTGGGTCATGTGGTAGGCCACGACAATTGCCTAGCCAATTATAAACGTGTAGCCGCTACGCAAAAAAATGAAGACAAGCAATTGTTTCAAGACATCACCTTTACCGATACTTGGAAGCAAAAAGTAGGCAGCGAACGCATAAAAGCCCACTACTTTGGTGCAGGCCATACCAATGGCGATGCGATTATACATTTTGAACATGCTAACGTTGCACACATGGGTGATTTGTTGTTTAACAGACGTTACCCTGTAATAGATAGAAGTGCTGGTGCAAGCCTTAAAAGCTGGACGCAGGTACTTGATAAAACCTTAACCACTTTTGATAATGAGACTTTGTTTGTGTTTGGCCACGCCTTTAACCCCGAAAAAGTAACTGGCAATAAAGAGGATATTAAAGTATTTAAAGACTACATAGAAAAACTACTTGCCTTTGTAGATGGCGAAATAAAAGCAGGCAAAACCAAAGACGAGATTGTAAAAGCCAAAGCCATACCTGGCGTTACAGAAATGCAAGGCAACGGTATTGATAGAAACCTGCAAGCAGCTTATGAAGAGTTGACGGCTAAATAATTTGTAGGCTTCTTTAGGTACTATTTTGAATTAGAAAACGTTTCGCACTTACTCTTGCTTATCAAACTTTCGAGATGAGTAGCGCTTCGCTAAACATTATAATAGCAAAGGAGCGCATTTTGGTTTTGTTTTGCCTACAAATCCAACACACCAAAAGTTTGACCAAATGGAATGTTAAGGTCAATAAACTGAAACTTTAGAGTTAAATTTTGTTTCAACAAGTTGTAAATTTTCTGGCTCTCCGTATCTGACGAAAGATAGAAATCAACACTCTTTTCTACATCAGCAGTTGCAAATAATTTAGTGTCGTTTGGTATTATATTACGCTCTCGTAGTTGTAATTTGTGTTTATTTTGAAATACTAGTCTTGCAAATTCGCCAGTCTTTTTTGAGTGGTCAAGATTAAATGGAATAATTTGTAAATTCTTTAGAGGCAATTCATGAATATCGCCACCCACACAATATTCTGCAATCGAGATAGTAGAAATATACATTTTAATCTCGTTTTGAAGGAAATAACGAAAATATCCATCTGCATTTTTAAATAATGCTGAATTGTCATTTAAAAAACGCAAGAAAAAACTTGTATCAAGTAAAACGGCTTTATGCATCATAACCTCCTCTTAATTCTCTAAGCCAAGTTTCAGAGTCTATATTTCCAAGCCAAGATTTTTTTGCTCTCTCACGCAATGATTTTAGGTACTTTTCGTCGTAAGATGGTTCGAAATCAACTAATTCAACAAATTTTAGGGAGGATTTATCTAGCTCACCAGTTTCGCTATGTTGTTTTCCAATAGCCCTAATACCGTAAGGTTTTTTATGTATGATATTTTCCTCAAGGTTTTCAAAAAATGAAATAGGCGTATTAATGGTTACACTACCAAACTCATCAGTGTTTATATGAATATTGGTTTTGTCTTTTCCGCCTGCGTTAGTTATTTTACCGTAAAAATAAAACTCAGCGTCAACCCAAATAGCTTCTGTTCTGTAAAGTTGAGTTGTCTTGTCAATCTTTATTTCATTAGAATGATCAAGCGAAGTTTTAATAGTGAACGTGAAATTTTTCTTAGCTGCTATTTCTTGAATATTTTCAAATGCTTTAGCTGTTGACAACTCTAAGAAATCGATGTTTTGAGATTGCTGAACTTGACCAATTATGGCATTGAAACCAATGACGAATTGAATTGAAGTTTTGAAAATATGTTTAACTGAACCAGTTTCAATTTTATAAGCAATGTTCGGTCTGTCTTTTTTATCGCCTGAATAAAGAAGGTTTTCTGCATTTTCTAAGATAGAGATAATCTCTCTGATATCATAATTATCAGGGGATAGTTCGATATTACCTTTTGAGCCAGTAATCCTAATTTCTATTTGTCCTATTTTATCCACTTGTCAAATTTAGTCAAAAAGGGAAAAAAGTAAACTAATTATTTAGAAATGTAGATATTTCAATAAGCACTATTGCTGTGACATTTTATTTTGTCACAAAAATTCTAGGCAATGGGTTTATTAAAGCTGAGTGCTAAGGCATCAATTTTTCCAACACAAAATATACGGCTGGGCAGAAGGTGGCGTTTTTAAGTGTAATGGCTGGTCTTTTTAGCAATACATCTTCATCAGTGTAAGGAAAACGGTGGCAGTCGCTTGGTCTTTGCTCATAAATGCTGCAATAGTTATCGCTACCTAAAAAGGGGCAAGGGGAAGATTTAACCACGTAGTCACCATCGGTATCAAGGTTTAGGTAAGTATCTATAAATACACTTTCACGCAGTTTTAAATGCTTGCTAATGCGTTTAATATCGGTGGTTTTAAAGCGTGGGCTGTAGTTTTTGCAGCAAGCAGCACAGGTTAGGCAATCTATTTTTTCAAAAGCTTCTTCATGTAAGTCAGGCAAAGCTTTTAAAACTTTGTTTTTATCGGCGCGTTGCAAAAAGTGTTTGTACTGCTTGGTGTGGTCTTTACTTTTTTGCTGCCAATTGTCTAAACTTACGTCCTCAACCATACTTAACAATTTAATAGAAATTTATGTGCTTTTGTAATTGTTACTTTGTAATACATACAAAACTACATGGAAGCAATAAGCGAGCAATGGCTCATTTTAATATCTACACCAATTTATTTGGTATTAATTGCTGCCGAGTTATTGCTTTCGCACTGGCAACATCGCAAAAACTACACACTTAAAGATACCATTACTAATGTGTACCTGATGCTGCTAAATGGCAGTATCGATTTGCTGTTTCGTGTGGTGTATTTGGCAGTGTTTGCCTATTGTTTTAGTCACAAATTAATTAGCTGGCATCAAGGCCTTATGTATTGGTTGTTGCTTGTACTAGCAGAAGATTGTTTGTATTATTGGCTACACCGTTTCGACCATGAAATACGCTTTTTCTGGGCCACCCACGTTACACACCATAGTAGCCAAGTAATGAATTTTACAGTTGGTTTTCGCTCTTCTGTATTTCAGCCTTTGTATCGTTTTATTTACTTTTTGCCCTTGCCATTATTGGGTTTTAAGCCGTTGGATATTTTATTTGTATATAGCGCTACGCAAATTTGGGGCATTTTTGTGCATACAGAATTGATAGGTAAAATGGGCTGGCTAGAGCATGTATTGGTTACGCCCTCGCACCATAGGGTGCACCATGCAAGCAACCCAAAATATTTAGATAAAAACATGGGTATGTTTTTAATATTGTGGGATAAATTGTTTGGAACGTTTCAAGCAGAATTGCCTGCGGCAAATTATCAGCCGATAGAATACGGGCTTACGAAAAATATAGACAATGCTAATGCTGCAACCATTGTTTTTCACGAATGGCAGCAAATAGTAAAAGATATTTCGCAACAAAATATTACTTGGGTGCAAAAGCTGCATTATGTATTTGGCCCGCCAGGTTATAGCCACGATGGTAGCAGACAAACGAGCGAAGAAATGCGTGCTGCTGAACAAGAAAATGCCTACAATTTACCACCTCAAAATGCTTCAGAATTAGGTTTTTCTAGCTAAAAACCTAGTTTTTTAAAAATGTGGATAACATTTTTAAAAATTCTCTTTACTTTATTTTTTGTGTTATCATTTCATTTTGTGTTCTAAAATGCATTGTAAAGTGCTAATTATGCTTTTTTATCTTGCCTAAATCATATTTTTTGAAGTAATGACGCTAATAAGTGTTGTATTTAATTTTTGTCAATGTGTTGCATTTGCTGCTTTTGAAAACCCATGTGAACTTATTGTTAAATTTTTCTCCAAATTTGTCTTAACGATTTGATATCGTGGTATCACACAACACGGAAACGTTTGCAAAATGCCTTGGATATCGTGAAAACTTTGGCCTCTAACGATTTGCTTGCTTGCTGCTTAAATTATAAATGCCTCCAAACTTTTGGGGGCATTTATAATTAATTGAAGTTTTCTAAAAATTTTGGCGCTTTCGTTTTGCTTTCTCAAATGTTACCGCTTGTTTGCTTAATATTTTCGCAGGTATTTGCTTGCTGATTAATGAAATTTTAATGGCGAATATGCTTTGTACCAAGTTTCGCACATTAGGGCTTACTAGCCTTAACAAACTACCTAATAGCACGTTATAGAATATTACATTTGCAGCCTCAAATCGGCTCGCTTCGGTAAAAGCCCCATAAAGTATCTAGACGTACAAGTGTGCGACGCAACGAAGCTGAATTGATAATCTACAGCTAGTAACATACATAAAACACACGCTATGAATTTGTTTCAACAGCAGAACACAGAGTTTCAAAGACGACACAATGGACCAAACAGTACAGACACAGCAGCCATGTTACAAACCATAGGCGTACAAAGTGTTGAAGAATTAATTAGTAAAACCGTACCTGCCTCTATACGCTTGCAGCAGCCGCTAAACCTGCCTGAGGCGATAAGTGAGTACGAATATTTACAATCGTTAAAAGAAATTGCTGCTAAAAACAAATTGTACAAAACATACATTGGCCAAGGCTATTACAATACCATTACGCCAAGTGTTATTCTGCGTAATATTTTTGAAAATCCAGGCTGGTACACACAATACACACCTTATCAAGCTGAAATCAGCCAAGGTAGATTGGAAAGTTTGTTAAACTTTCAAACCATGGTGTGCGATTTAACAGGTATGGCTATTGCCAACGCCAGCTTACTAGACGAAGCAACCGCAGCAGCAGAAGCGATGGCTATGTTGTTTCACCACGTAAATAAAACCGATAAAGCAGACAAGCCTAAGTTTTTTGTAGATGAGCTAACCTTTGCACAAACCAAAGATGTCTTAATTACAAGAGCGTTACCAATAGGTGTAGAGTTGGTATTTGGTGATTATAAAACCGCACAAATAGATGCTACTTATTTTGGTGCATTGGTGCAATACCCTAACAGCAACGGTAGCATAGAAGATTACAAAGCCTTTATAGAGGCAATTCATGCGGTAAAAGGATATGTAGTAATGGCAACAGATTTACTAGCCTTAACCTTACTAACTAGCCCGGGTGAATTAGGTGCTGATGTGGCTGTTGGTTCAGCACAACGTTTTGGTGTGCCATTAGGTTATGGCGGCCCGCATGCGGCATTTTTTGCTACGCAAGATGAATTTAAACGTGGCATGCCTGGTCGCTTAATTGGTGTAAGTATAGATGCGCAAGGTAACAGAGCTTTACGTATGGCGCTGCAAACAAGAGAGCAACACATTAAACGTGAAAAAGCAACCTCTAATATTTGTACAGCACAAGCATTACTAGCTAATATGGCTGTAATGTATGCAGTATATCATGGCCCAAAAGGCTTAAAAAATATTGCTGAACGTGTAGCTACTTTGGCTTTGGTATTAAGCAAAGGCTTGGCAGAATTGGGCTTTGAAAATGTGAACACGGGTTACTTTGATACCGTAGTGATAAACGTAGATGCTGAACAACTGCGCCCAATAGCACTACAAAACAAAGTGAACTTCCGATACATTGATGCGAACCATGTAGGTATTTCTTTAGATGAAACGACCTCGCAAAAAGATGTGCTAGATGTGGTGTATGTATTTGCACAATTAAAAGGCTTAAACGAAGCAGAAATTGAGTTTGATAGTGATGATACTTTAACGTCAATACCTGCTTTCGCTGCACGTACTTCTACTTATTTAACGCACCCTGTGTTTAACATGCACCATAGCGAAAGCCAAATGATGCGTTACATTAAACAATTAGAGAACAAAGATTTATCGTTAAACACCAGCATGATTTCGCTTGGTAGCTGTACCATGAAATTGAATGCTGCAACCGAAATGATACCTGTAAGCTGGCCAGAATTTGGTGGTATGCATCCATTTGTACCTGCTGACCAAACAGAAGGTTATCAGCAAATAATTGATGAGTTATCTGAGTACTTGTGTACCATCACTGGTTTTGATGCTTGTAGCTTGCAACCAAACAGTGGTGCGCAAGGCGAATACGCTGGTTTACTTACAATAATGGCTTATCATAAAGCCAATGGCAATGCACATAGAAATGTGGTGCTAATTCCAATTTCTGCACATGGTACCAACCCTGCAAGCGCTGTAATGGCAGGTATGAAAGTAGTGGTGGTAAAAGGCACAGAAGAAGGCCATATAGATGTGGCTGACTTAAAATTAAAAGCAGAACAATACAAAGATACTTTGGGCGGTTTAATGGTTACTTATCCATCTACACACGGTGTTTTTGAAGAAACGATTAAAGAAATTTGTAGCATTATACATGAGTTAGGTGGTCAAGTATATATGGATGGCGCCAATATGAATGCACAAGTAGGTTTAACCTCACCTGCTGAAATTGGTGCAGATGTTTGTCACTTAAACTTGCATAAAACATTTGCTATTCCACATGGTGGTGGTGGTCCTGGTATGGGTCCAATTTGTGTGCGTGAACATTTAGCGCCGCATTTGCCTAGTCATTATACGTTAATCGGTAATGGTGAATCGCAAGTAACTACCGAACAACGATTTACGACTAACGGCTCTGTTTCTGCCGCCCCTTACGGTTCTGCATCTATCTTGCTAATTAGCTACGCTTACATTAAAATGCTTGGCTACGATGGTGTAACAATGGCAACAGAATATGCCATTTTAAATGCCAACTACATGAAAGCAAGATTGGAGAAATACTATCCAATTTTATACACAGGCACAAACGGCACTGCTGCACACGAGTTTATTATCGATTTACGTCCGTTTAAAGCAACAGCAGGTATAGAAGCAGAAGACGTGGCTAAGCGGTTAATAGATTATGGTTTTCATGCACCAACAATGAGCTTCCCAGTAGCTGGTACTATTATGATAGAACCAACAGAAAGCGAAGACAAAGCAGAGCTAGACCGCTTTTGCGATGCGATGATTGGCATTTACGATGAGATTAAAGCCATTGAAGCAGGTAAGTTTGACAAGGCCAACAACCCACTAAAAAATGCACCGCATACGCAAGCTGTGGTGTGTGCCGATACTTGGGATTTGCCATACAGCCGTAAAGAAGCTGCTTTTCCTTTGTACTATGTTACCTTAAATAAATTCTGGCCATCTGTGGCACGTATTAACAACACCTATGGCGATAGAAACTTGGTGTGCACTTGCGAGCCAATAGAAAGCTATATGGAAAGTGAAGCTTAGTGAAAAGTTTGAGGAATAAAAAAATCCCGCCAAAGCTTGGCGGGATTTTTATGGAATTAAGTCAATTACTACATAACAGTATTACCTGTTAGCTTCTTCTCGTTAATGTTATTTTTATCTAAAAAGCTTTTTTTAACAGCCAATTTTACATCGGCCACACTTATACAACCACCACCACAACTTGCTCTGTATCTTATACCATTATAATCAATATCGCATTGACCATCTTTCCAATTGGCACCAGAAAATATAAAATTATCAGGGCTGTATGTTTTACTGTTTAAAAATTTAAAGGTACTGCCACCTGCTTGAAAACTAATTCTTAAACCGTCACCTTCTACCAATTCGCATTTACCAGGTGTATATTTCGCTATTACAATTTTATCTACATTAGTACCGCCAGCTTCTACAATTTTCCCTTTATCAAGAGAAATAGCATTCACATCTGTACCCCTTGCTAGGTAAATATCTTGGTCGTTATAATATTGAACTGCTTTTAAATCAATTTTATTAGCTACCAATTTATCATAAATATCTTTTGTAAATGATACATACTCATCCTTAGCTGGTGCAGGGTCTGTTTTTGCAGGTGCTGTAGTTTTTGCAGCCGGTGGTGGTACTTTCTTAACGCCACCACAACTATGCAGTATTAAGGCAGTAACAACTATTACAATTGTCAAAATTCGTTTCATCGGGTAAAGATAATTTGTGCTAAAATAAACGATATTTCGATAGGATAATTGTGTGATGCGCTTATAACCATTGGCTTTAAGCAAATTTTACAACAGTATTTGCCTTTTAAAGCGGGCATACTGTAAGCATAACGTACAAATATAGTGCTTAACATCAGCGCATTAGCGTCTATTTTTTATAAAATCTCGTTTTCGTACTTTTGCAGCCACATGTACGAAGAAAAGACTATAAAAATTGCAATATTAGATTTATACGAAGGTCACGCCAACCAAGGTATGCGTTGTATTCGTGAAATTATTAACCAATGGGGCGAAGCTAATAACATCGATATTGCCTTCGATGAATTTGAGGTACGCTTAAAACAAGAAATCCCAGATTTAAGCTACGATGCTTACATCTCTAGCGGCGGCCCTGGCTCACCTTTAGACACCCAAGAAACCATTTGGGAACAACAATACTTCAACTGGCTACAACAGCTAGAGGCTTATAACAACAATCCTTTAAACGATATAAAAAAACAGGCATTCTTTATTTGCCACAGCTTTCAGTTGTTGTGTCGCCATTACAATATTGGTAATGTGTGCAAGCGCAAAAGCACGTCTTTTGGTGTTTTTCCAGTACACATGTTGCAAGATGGGTTTAGCGAAACCGTTTTTGAAGGCTTAAAAGATCCATTTTATGCGGTAGATAGTAGAGATTACCAAGTAATTACGCCTAACTACGAGCAGCTTGAAAAAATGGGCGGTAGAATATTAACCATTGAAAAAGAACGCCCACATGTGCCATACGATAGAGCCATAATGGCTGTGCGTTTTAACGCGTATTTTATGGGTACACAGTTTCACCCTGAGGCAGATGCAATAGGCATGCTCATGCATTTGCAAAGCGAAGAAAAAAAGCAAGTAGTAATTGCAGAACATGGCTTTGCAAAATGGCAAAGCATGGTAGAGCAACTGCAAGATCCTGATAAAATTCGTTACACCTATTCGCACATTTTACCCAACTTTTTAAACCAAGCAGTGGGTAATTTGGTGGTGTAGCCAAAACGCATCTAACGCTAATGTACAATTTATACATATTTATTTACTACCAAAAATTTATTCATAAAATATTTAAAATATAAAAGAGTAAAGTAGATTTCAAAACAAAGCCCGCTCAAATTGAGCGGGCTTTGTAACACTTTTAAGGCTATAGAATAGGAACTATTATTGTTTAATAAACTTCTGAGTAGTTGCTTTACTACCGTCAGTTAATAATAAGCTAATAACATATTGCCCTGGTGCTAATTGTTTTACATCAAAGTCAAATTTGTTGTTACCTGCTTGTAAGGTAGTAGATTTTGTGGTTAATGTACGACCGTAGAAATCGTTAACCACTAAAGTAGCAAATTGTGCTTTTGGAGAAGCGATTACCACATTCAATTTATCAGTAACTGGGTTAGGATAAATTGATGCAGCAATAACACTTGTAGCTACATTTTTAGTTAATTCAACTACGGATGAGATAGAGAATTTACCATCTTTATCTACTTGTTTTAATCTGTAGTAAGATTTACCATCAAATGCATTTGCATCAGTAAACTGATATTGCGTTGCGATTGAACTGTTACCAGCTTTAGAAGCTACATAACCAATTGAGCTAAAATTAATACCATCAATACTACGTTCTAAGCTAAACCCTGCATTGTTAATTTCAGTTGCAGTTTCCCAATACAATAGATTATCATTTTTTGCATTTACACCATAAAATGATGTAAGGGTAACTGGTAATACACCATTTGTAAATGCAGGGTCAGTAAAGCTAGCACCTGTAGATGCTAAAGTACCCGGTCTAAAATCTGAATTTGCATCATTTGAAGCATATGGACTTACCAAGATACCTGTAACACCTGATGTACTACCTGGTATGGTGTCGTTTGCATTGCTAGCAATAAAACCTCTAATATCAAAAGTACTACCAGTGTTTATCTCACCTACTCTACCTACTTCGTAACCTGATAAAATGTTGTTCTTAAACTTAATTAAACCTGCTGTTGCATTGGCTTCGGCTGTATTGGTTGCACCAATACCGTCAATGTGCAAGCCTCTTGGAAAATCCATTAAGATACTGTTGAAAATCTTTAACTCTGAATTTCTACGTATTCTAGCCGCTCGTCTAAAACCTGGACCTATGATGTTTGACAATGAACCTCTATAAGGGCCTATTATTGTCATATTGGTAAATAATGCT
Source organism: Parasediminibacterium sp. HNIBRBA5674 (assembly GCF_056745525.1). NCBI lineage: Bacteria > Pseudomonadati > Bacteroidota > Chitinophagia > Chitinophagales > Chitinophagaceae > Parasediminibacterium > Parasediminibacterium sp. HNIBRBA5674. The sequence continues at coordinate 123,076 of NZ_JBQWIE010000006.1, forward strand.
TTGGTCTTTGGTGTTAAAGTTGAACCTGTTGCATCGTTATCTGATTCAAAACCTTCTGAAGTTGATGCACCTGATGCTGCTGCATAAGTTGGATCATAAATTTGTGGATCTCTTAAACCTAAGCAGAACTGAACATTACCACTATAACCATTATCGGTATCAAAATCATCGTCGGTACCTTTATAAGCTATTAAGTGACTACAATTTACTGTACCACCAAACCATTCAAAACTATCATCATTAATAAATGAACATTGCACATAGTCAATAGTTGTGCCTCTACCTACTGCACCTAAAGTTAAACCATTAATCTCTGTATTAGCAGCAAATACATAACCACCAAACTCAATACGTACATATTTCAAAATACCACTGTTATCGTTGTCATCTGGGCTTGTACCACCGCCGTATTCATTAGCTGCTGCGGCCGTAATACCTTCAATATTACCTAAGCCACCTGTTTTATTTGTTGATGCTTTACCTAACAATATTACACCACCCCAATCGCCTGGTGCTCTTGAACCTACTGCCTTGTTTGACGTAAATACAATTGGCTTAGTTTCTGTACCTTCTGCCAACAATTTACCGCCTTTTGATACTGCTAAACTTGAGTTGGCTATTGTATTATCACCTCTAATAATTGTACCTGGTTCAATTGTTAAAGTTACACCAGCTTGTACATAAACTAAACCTTGTAGCAAGTATACATTATTAGCCGTCCAAGTAGTATTTGTTGTAATGTTTGTATTTACGGTTACTGTTGTTGCTGGATATACTTTGTTCTGTGGGTCAAACTCTGCCCAACCACTCGTCCACATTGGACTTGGTGATGGTGCAAAAGCACCACGGTAAGGAACAGTTTTGAAATAATTATTAATCACTAAGCCTGTAAATGCGGGGTCAGTGAAATCAGCACCTGTAGATGCTAAAGTACCCGGTCTAAAATCTGAATTTGCATCATTTGAAGCATATGGACTTACCAAGATACCTGTAACACCTGATGTACTACCTGGTATGGTGTCGTTTGCATTGCTAGCAATAAAACCTCTAATATCAAAAGTACTACCAGTGTTTATCTCACCTACTCTACCTACTTCGTAACCTGATAAAATGTTGTTCTTAAACTTAATTAAACCTGCTGTTGCATTGGCTTCGGCTGTATTGGTTGCACCAATACCGTCAATGTGCAAGCCTCTTGGAAAATCCATTAAGATACTGTTGAAAATCTTTAACTCTGAATTTCTACGTATTCTAGCCGCTCGTCTAAAACCTGGACCTATGATGTTTGACAATGAACCTCTATAAGGGCCTATTATTGTCATATTGGTAAATAATGCTTTGGTCTTTGGTGTTAAAGTTGAACCTGTTGCATCGTTATCTGATTCAAAACCTTCTGAAGTTGATGCACCTGATGCTGCTGCATAAGTTGGATCATAAATTTGTGGATCTCTTAAACCTAAGCAGAACTGAACATTACCACTATAACCATTATCGGTATCAAAATCATCGTCGGTACCTTTATAAGCTATTAAGTGACTACAATTTACTGTACCACCAAACCATTCAAAACTATCATCATTAATAAATGAACATTGCACATAGTCAATAGTTGTGCCTCTACCTACTGCACCTAAAGTTAAACCATTAATCTCTGTATTAGCAGCAAATACATAACCACCAAACTCAATACGTACATATTTCAAAATACCACTGTTATCGTTGTCATCTGGGCTTGTACCACCGCCGTATTCATTAGCTGCTGCGGCCGTAATACCTTCAATATTACCTAAGCCACCTGTTTTATTTGTTGATGCTTTACCTAACAATATTACACCACCCCAATCGCCTGGTGCTCTTGAACCTACTGCCTTGTTTGACGTAAATACAATTGGCTTAGTTTCTGTACCTTCTGCCAACAATTTACCGCCTTTTGATACTGCTAAACTTGAGTTGGCTATTGTATTATCACCTCTAATAATTGTACCTGGTTCAATTGTTAAAGTTACACCAGCTTGTACATAAACTAAACCTTGTAGCAAGTATACATTATTAGCCGTCCAAGTAGTATTTGTTGTAATGTTTGTATTTACGGTTACTGTTGTTGCTGGATATACTTTGTTCTGTGGGTCAAACTCTGCCCAACCACTCGTCCACATTGGACTTGGTGATGGTGCAAAAGCACCACGGTAAGGAACTTTCTGAATGAATTCCTGTGCGTTTCCTACAGAGTAAGATAGCGCAGCGAAACATAGAATTGTAAAAAATTTTTGCATGGTTTTTTGTTTTGTGTTTTGATGTTGAATGAAAAAATTTAGATAATAAGATTTAGAATTTATAACTAGCACTTAATGAGATGACACTACCTACTTTTGCGCTAGAGAATAATTTATCGTTGCTGCTATTGTATTTACTGTCTTGATTAATTTCGTAGTAAAAAAGTTGTTTTTGGGCTAACAAATCTTTTACATTTAATTTAAATTCAAGCTTATCTTTCATAAAAGATTTAGCTGCTTGCAAGTCAACTACTGTTCTTGCATTTTCCCATATATCTGGTTTACGAATTGTACCTACAATAAATATTCTTTGCCCTACTCTATTTAAAGATGCTGTTAATGAAAAATTTCTTTTTTCATCAGCGTAGGTTAAACTACTATTGATTAAGTAAGGTGACTGCCCTTGCAGTGGTCTCTCAGAAATTAATTCTTTAGCACTTATGTTTCCAAAATCGCCAGTTTTAATCTCGGATTTAGTTATTGAAGCATTTGCAGCAAATGTTAGCTTGTTTAAAATACTGTTTTCAGAACTTTTAAATACAGACGCTAGCAAGGTTCTAATTTCAACCTCTGCACCATAAACTTTTGCTGAGATTGCATTTTGATAAACTGCTTGGTCATCATCATTAGGATCAGTAACTAGCTCAATAGGATTTGCAAACTTTTTATAAAATACACTTGCTGAGAATAACTGTGCACGACCAGGATAAATTTCATAGCGTAGGTCATAATTATTAATGATTGCTCTTTCCAATGTTGGGAAACCAGAAATCAAAATTCTATTAGCAAAGTCATAGAAAGGATATGTAGCCAATTCTCTAAATTCAGGCCTGTTCAAAGTAGTAGAGTACGAAAATCTTAGATTTTGTTTAGAATCTAAAGAATAAACAAGGTTAATAGATGGTAAAAAATCAATTTTATTGGTGTTTAATCTAACAGTGTCACCAAAGTCTTTCAGGGTGTTTAGTTTCTGATTAAAACTCTCCATTCTTACGCCATAAATAACTCTGTATTTTTTATGGACTTTTTGGTCAAGCATTAAATATCCAGCCCAAGTAGTTGAATTAGCGTCGTATTTATCAGTAGCTTTAGTGCCATCTAATAACAACAATCCATTTTTCCCATTTGCTTGTAAGCCAAAATTACTGGGATTGAATATTGTACTAGCAGACTGAGATTCGATACTAGGATCAAAATTAGTTTGATACTTAGCGAATCCTAACAAACGGGCATTAAACTGTCTATCTCTGTATTGATACAATGCGCCAAATTTTATTTGTCCCTTTATTGAGTTAGACCAATTCCAATCTCTAGAAATATCAAGTTTCGAGTTGTAAATTTTTTCATCATTGTTAATGAAAACCATTGACCCAGAATTATCACTACTGATTGAACTCCTTGTTAAAACTGCTGTATAATTACTAGTTGCAGAGGGTGCTGAATAAGTAAGTTGCCTTAAATTAGGGATATCTCTTTTAACTGTACCTAAAGAAACTAACCAGTTTAATTTGAATTTTGATTTTTTAAAATAATGATCCCCATTCAATTGTGAAGAGAAAATCTTGTTACTTGTAAACCACAAGGCAAAACTTCTATTTCTTAAATCTGGGTCAGAAGTAACATCAGGTTGACCTTCCCTAATAATTACCTTATCAGTACTATTAACGCTATAAATATTCTTCCAACTGATTTTAGCATTATCAGATAATTTGAAAGAAAAATTACTCACTAATCCAAGTAATGTTTGATTGGCATATGTCTTTTCAACGAATGACGCCCTAGAAAAAGGAGGAGTAGATGAATTAGTTCTATCATATTCATAACCAAATCTTTCACCCTCGTTATAACTATTCGAATTGTTATAAGTCACAGAAAATAGTGCACCAAAAAACTCTTTGCCTTTTCTGTCAGCTACCAAACTATGTGTTAACTGAAAACTTAAGTTAGGTAATGTATTTTGACCGTAAGTACCCCAATTGTTCTCAAATTTTTTACCTAACGCTGCCTTATCATTTTGTGATAAATTTTGAAAATTTTGTGTGGGTGCAGTGCCGTCGGGAATATTTCTCTTACCATCATCAAAACCTAAGAAATCATATTTACCGCCTTTGTAAGTAATACTTTCTTTACCAGTAATAAGTGTATGGTAACCAAAACCAAATGATAAACTTGTTGCTTTTTTACTAGGGATAGATTTGGTAGTTATATTAATCAAACCACCTGCAAATTCACCCGACATATCAGGTGTAGCGGTTTTATAAATAACTAAATTATCTAGAATGTTAGATGGGAAAATATCAAATGCAAAGGCTTTTCTATCACTTTCAGAACTTGGTAATGCCGCACCATTAATAAAGGCAGCATTGTATCTATCATTCAAACCTCTAATAATTACAAATCTATCATCTTGAATACTTGCACCACTTACCCTTTTTAGTACATCACTCGTATTTCTATCGGGTGTTTTTCTAATAGCTTCAGCAGAAATACCATCACTTACACTTGGACTGTTTTTTTGAGCTGTTAATACCGCACTAGCGTTTTCTCTATTAACTTTTGTACTTTTTACTACTACCTCTTCTACTTTGCTAGCTGCCTCGTCTAAAGAAATATTCACTGTAACTACATCACCATCCTTGACTAAAACGTCATCTACACTCTTTTTCGAAAACGAAATAGAACTTACAATAATCATATATGTTCCAGACGTTAAACCACCAAGCGTGTAAATGCCGTTTAAGTCAGTGGCGATTGAGCGCTTAATGCTTGGGATGCTTACTGTAGCACCAATAATTGGCTCGCCCGTTTTACTATTAATAACTTTACCTGTAATTTTTGCTTTTTGTGCAAACGAAAATGAACATGTAATAAGAAAGATAATAAGACCAATAGATTTCTTCACGAAGGGTGTTTTATGCCGCAAAGGTTCACGAGCAGTATTACCGAATTGTTAAGCCTACATTACCACAATGTTAACATGTTAACTGCCTTAACTAAATTTCTATCCAGTAATCATATTTGCAGATATGTATCTTCTAAATACATATCAATCATTTTACAGTGTTATACACTTTATAAACTACTTTTTAACTAAATTGCGACACTTTCCATATTGCAACCGATTACAAAAACACAATAAAACACAACACGCATGAAAGCAAAAGATATTGTAGTACAAAACGAGAAAGAATTACGTGCAGGCTTTGGCGAAGGCATTTACGAAATAGCCAAAGAAAATCCTAATATAGTAGTATTAACGGCAGACTTAGCTGGCTCTTTTAAACTTGGGCCTTATATTAAAGAAATGCCTGAGCGTTTTGTGCAAGTAGGCATTGCTGAAGCCAATATGATTGGTATTGCCGCCGGCTTAGCTATTGGCGGTAAAATACCATACACAACTACATTTGCTAATTTTAGTACAGGTCGTGTGTACGATCAAATTCGTCAAAGTGTAGCTTATAGTAATAAAAATGTAAAAATTTGTGCTTCTCACGCTGGTTTAACTTTGGGTGAAGATGGCGCTACGCACCAAATTTTAGAAGATATTGGCTTAATGAAAATGCTACCTGGCATGACAGTGATTGTTGGTTGCGATTTTAACCAAACTAAAGCTGCTACAAAAGCCATCGCATCGTACGAAGGCCCTGTTTACTTACGTTTTAGCCGCCCTAAATGGCCAAACTTTACTGCTGTAGATGGTAGCGATTTTGTAATTGGTAAAGCTCAGCAATTAACAGAAGGCACAGATGTTACCATTTTTGCTACTGGCTTAATGGTTTGGAAAGCTATTGAAGCTGCAAAAGCTTTAGAAGAAAAAGGTGTAAGCGTAGAAGTGATTAATATTCATACTATTAAACCTTTAGATACTGAAGCCATTTTAAAATCTATCAGCAAAACCAAATGTGCGGTTACTGTAGAAGAGCACAATATTTTAGGTGGCCTTGGTGATAGCATTGCACAAGTAGCTGCGTCTCATTTGCCAATACCTATTGAATATGTAGGCACAAAAGATACTTTTGGCGAAAGTGGTACACCAGCTCAATTATTGGCTAAATACGGTTTAGATACACCAGATGTAATTGCTGCAGCAGAAAGAGTATTGGCAAGAAAATAGACCACTAATGAAATGATTAAGAGATTGTAGCTGCTTAATTTTAGCAGAACAATTTCTTTTGAGAATAATCTATAAATAACAATCTTTTATTAAAAGGTAATGGCAGTAATGCTATTACCTTTTTTTATGCCTATCAATAACTACCTAACAAGCAAACTGCACTTTTAAAGCAACTTATATTTTATAATTTTCTAGCATGCGGCATGGCATTTGACTATTACTACTTACAAAAAATAAATAGTATCACCATGTTAGTACGTACAAAAGTAACACAGCTGTTTTTAGGTAGCATAGTAATGGCAGCAACATTAGTTGCCTGCAAAAGCGGCGAGCAAAAAACAGAAGAAGTTGTAACCAACGTTACAAAAGACACCACTGTTATAGCTAGTAGTAATGGCAAAATGGATAGCGCCATTGTTAAAATAGATAGTTCTGTATTAACCAAAACCATCACTACCAAAAAACTTGGTATTGCCAAACCAAACCCAGCAAAAAAGGGCGGTAAAGGCAAAGTGGTTGTAGTAATGAATTCACCCGTTGTAAAACCAATGGCCAATACACAAATGATAATGGATAATGACGGTTATTATGATAGAGTTGATGTATTACCATCTTACCCAGGTGGCGAAAAAGCATTGGCAAAATTTGTAGAAAAAAATATTACTTACCCTGAAGATGCCCTTAATGATGGTGTAGAAGGTACCGTAAATGTAATTTTTGCAGTAGACGAAAATGGTACAGTGTACACGCCTAGCACCAAAGGCGAAGCACTTGGTTATGGCCTTGATGAAGCTGCTGCTAACGTAGTAAGAAAGATGCCAAGATGGAATCCTGGAAGCATAAAAGGTAAAAACGTAAAAACACGTTTTACACTACCTATCACTTTTCAGATTAACTAGTTAACGCAAGTTGCTAGTTATAAAATAAGTGAGCATCGAAAAGAGTTTAAAAGTTACCACACTCATCAAACTCAATT